>DATHUY010000122.1 GCA_035461765.1 Longimicrobiales bacterium | reverse complement strand
GGATTCCGGCAATGCCGTTGACAGTACCGGCGGGACGCCGGCGTACATGGCGCCCGAACAGGCGCGCGGCGAGCGGGTCGATCGACGCACCGACGTGTGGGCGCTGGGAGTCCTGCTGTTCGAGATGCTGGCCGGGAGCAGGCCCTTTGCAGCCGGAGACACGGGCGCACTGGTGAGTTCCAACGCCGCTGACGAGACGCCGGATGTCCGCTCGCGCGCACCGGGCGTGCCGCGCGGGATAGCCCGCGTAGTGGCCCGTGCGCTCCGGCCGAATCCCGCCGATCGCTTTGCGACCGCACGCGACTTTCAGCTCGCGCTGCGCAAGGCGGAAGCGTCGGCGGGGCGTCGTACGCTGCTGCGTCGCCGGGGTGGCCCCATTGCCGCCGCCGTCGTGGTGCTCGCGACCGCTCTGCTGTTGAACCGCCCGGATCGCGACCGTGCGGTCGAAGGGCTCGACCACGAAGCCGTGGTGATCCTGCCGTTCCGCGTCAGTGGCGACGCCTCACTGGCCTATCTCCGGGAGGGCATGCCGGATCTGCTCGCGGCGCGGCTGACGGGTGAAACCGGCCTGCGGGCGGCCGACCCGGGCACCGTCCACAGTGCCTGGCGACGCTTATACGGCGGGCGCACACAGGACCTGCCGATCGACTCGGCCGTCCGGTTCGCACGCGAGCTCGGCGTCGCACGGGTGCTGCTCGGCGATGTCGTCGCTGCTGCGGGCAGCATGAGCGTGAACGCGACGTTGCTCGACGAGAACGGTGGCACGGTGAGCCGCGCCGGCGTGCAGGGTCCGAGCGACGCATTGCCGGAGCTGGTGGACCGTCTGGTAGGACAGCTCCTCAGCCTCGGTGCGGGCGAGGATCCGCACCGCCTGGCCGCGCTGGCGAGCACATCGCTGCCGGCGTTGAGGGCCTATCTCGCCGGCCAGGCGGAGTACCGCAACGGTCGATACGAGGAAGCATTGCTGCGGTACAGCGAGGCGCTTCAGTACGACACCACGTTTGCGCTCGCGGGGATGGGACTCGGTATGGCGGCCGGCTGGGTCAGCGGCGCCGATGGCATGCGCGAGCGCGGGCACGCAATCGCGTGGCGTAACCGGGAGCGTCTGAGCACGCGCGATCGTGCGCTGCTCGTCGCCAACGTCGGGCCGGACTATCCCCGGTCACCCACTGTCGAGCAGCTTCTGCAGGCCATCGAGCACGCGCTGGGCATCGCTCCCGACCGCGCAGAGCTGTGGCACGAGCTCGGCGACCTGCACTTCCACTTCGGCCGGGTCGTTGCCAGTGCCGAATGGCCGCGCAAGGCCGAGGGCGCGCTGCGCCGTGCCATCGAGCTCGATCCGGTTTTCGCGCCCGCAATGCACCATCTGGTCGCGCTCTACGCCGCCGGAGGCCGCAGCGCCGAGCTGCGTGCGGCGGCAGGAGCGTACGAGATCGCGGACTCCGTTGGCGCCACGGCAGACTACATTCGCTGGCGTACCGCCGCGGCTCAGCCCGCCGGCGCTGCACACGTCGTGCTGGATTCCCTGAACAGCGAGACGCTCGGCTGGATCGCCATGAACACGTTCGATGAGGGGTTCGCGGTCGACCAGGGCCTGCGCGCAGCGGAGCTCCTCGCGGCGCGGTCAGGCACGAACGCGCAGGAATTCGAACGGCGCATGGGCCTCTACAGCGCACTCCTGAGCGCCGGCCGGCGCGCCCGCGCCCGCAGGACTGCCGATGCCATGCGCGACATCCAGCCGGAGCCGGGCTTTGTGCACCGCCTCCACATCCTCAGCGCGATTTACGGTGATGGAGACGCCGACGCGGCCGCGCAGTCCGTCGCCGCGCTGGCCCGTCAGGCCGCCAATGACCTGGACCGCTGTGTGATGCTGCTGTGGTCGCTGAACTCCCGTACGGCCGGCAACGAACCGCCGGCTCCGCACGTCGCCGGCGCGGACACGTCGGTTGAAAGCACCGGATTCACAGTGTGCCGCGCAGTCGCGGAAGCCACCGATGAAGTACGCCGAACGAGTCGGGCGGGGCCCGCAGTGGACACGCTGGATCGCCTGCTACGCTCGGGGCTGGTCACCGGGCCGGTCATCGACGGCCATACCGAATACGCGCATATCGCGCTCGCGCGGCTGCGGGAACAGACGGGCGATCCGGCCGGCGCACTCGAGGCCATCCGGCGTCGCCTGTACTTCATTGGCTGGCAACCCTACCTAGCTGCGTCACTTCGCGAAGAGTGTCGGCTCGCCGACATCGCACGTGACAGCGATGCCGGCCGACGCGCGTGCGCGCACTTTCTCGCGCTCCGCTTCGATCCGGACCCGCAACTCCGCGGTCACAATGCAGCAGTGCGTGCGACGCTGGGTCGTTTCGGCGTCGCACGCACGCCTGATCGCTGAGTCGCCGATTACTGCCGGGCTGTCGTCCCGGCATCGGGTTTCGCGGCGTAAGGCTTGTCGTCGATGAATGCAGCCAGTTCTTCGACAAACCGCGCCGGATACTCCCAATGGGGCGAGTGGCCGGTATCCTCGTATACGATGAGACGCCCCTCTCGGAGGCTCGCGAGCAGCGAGTCCTGACTCGAACGCGGGAACACCTCGTCTCGATCACCCCATACCACGAGCACCGGCGCAGTGATTCGTTCGCCGGGTGTGTCTGCGTCCGACCTGAGCAGCGCGGCCAGCATCGCGCGCCAGACCCGGGCCGGCATCCTGCCGCTCTCCTCGATGACCAGAGCCATGAACGACGCCGGCGGCATCTGTCGGACCATGCTCGTCTGGAAATCACGCACGAAGTCCGGCGGCATCACCGGATCCGTCAGCGTCTGTATGGCGTCGTTCAGTTCGGCGACAACCGGCGTCTTCAGCGTATTTCCCGAACCGATAAGCACGAGTTTCGTCACCCGCTTCGGGTGCTCGGCGGCAATCCGCTGCGCGACGAAGCTGCCCATCGAGTGACCGACGACAACCGCCCGGTCCACACCGAGCGCATCGAGCAGTGCGACGCCATCGGCGGCCAGCTCCGGAATGCCGTAACAGCAGGCCGGCTGCTCCGAGTCGCCGTGGCCGCGCTGCGTCGGCACGATCGCCCGCACCCCCGGTGGCAGCCGATCGAGCACCAGCTCGTACGAGTGCCATGAGTCCGTGTAACCATGCAGGAACAGGACGGGCATGCCGTCCCGCGGACCTGCCTGTGCCACCGTCAGTTCAACGCCGGTGCGCAGCTTGATGCGGCTGACTTCCACTTCGCTCGACGCGCTGGCCGGAGCCCTGCGAACCGGATGCGCCTGCTGCTGCGGTGCTGCCCCTGCGTGCGTACCAGCCAGCGCGAGCGCCGCGATTATCAATGATCTCTTTATCATGAAATCCTCACTGTCTTCTCTGTTGAGTGAATGAGCGTTTACATCGTGTTCTGATTGACTGGCCCTACATCCTGCACTGCACGTGTTCGCTGTCGCGCTGAACGATGATCCTGTCATCCGCCGTGACGGTGTAATGGCCGCTCCAGACGATCCAGAAGGTGCGACGTGTGTCCTGACCGACCAGCTTCAGCTCCTGCCGGTAGGTGCCGGTGAACCGCCGCGCGGTCACATTGGCGGTGCTGTGCTCCCGTTCTGCAACCCTGAACTCTTCGCCCGATATCACGCCTTCGCCCCGCAGCCCGACCGGCATGCTGTGCGCCGTCATGTGGTGTCCGCCGGAGGCGTCACGAAGCAGGGTCATGCGCTCGTAGATGCTTCCTTCCATCCGGACGAGCTCACCTTCCCCGGGATCGAGTACGTCGCCATCCTCGCTGCACGAGAACACGAAGTGCACATCCGTGAGGTCGTACAGCGCCTCTGAGACGGAGCGTTCGCTCCCTGGGGCCGGCGCTGCGAGCGAGGCGGCGTGCGCCGCCGACTCGCCGACCTGCATGGGCCCCGGTGCAGCGTGCTCCAGGTCAGGGCCTGCAGGAGAATCACAGCCGGCCGTGACCTGGGCGATCAGGGTGATTCCGATGAACATGCGTGCGTGGATTTTCATTGCCCCCGTCCTTTTCATTAACTGTTCGTTGCATCAGGTGGTGCGTCAGGAGGTAATGCCGAAAACACGCGGACTTTCCCTCACGGCCCCGAAACGGCGCGGCATAAGGCGGAGATCGCGGCTGGTCCCTCGGCGGTCGCGATCCGCCCCACGAAGCTTCGCGGACCCGGCGATCCCTCCCATCTTGCGGCCACCCCATGAGTGACGGACCCTCACCCAATCCCGGAAGCCACGCGATGCAAACAGGGAGCTCGACTCATCGCACGCGGATGTTCGGCAGACTGCTTGTGCTGACGTGTGCACTCTGCTCATGTGACGCGATCCGCGCCGACTCGCCGGCCGGGGACGATGCACGGCCCACCGCCGTCGCTGCACGGCTCGACGCAGCCGATGCCGTTCGTCAGGCGACGTCGGCCGATGTCCTCGCCATGTTGCCGGACGGTGAGGAGAAGCGACGCTTCATTATCGACTGCACCAACTGCCACGTGATGGATTCGGCGTCGGTTCTGATCGACGGCGTCATCCGGAGCCAGGCGCAGTGGGAGGAAACAGTCGCGCGCATGCTGGGCTATGCGGGAGCGGATACCGACTTTCCGGTCATGACGCCCGGCCGATCTGCTGCGGCGACGGCGGAATGGATGTCGCGACACATCACGCACGCGCCCCGTCCGGCCGCGGGGTCGCGCATCCTCCCGGAGGGTGCACGAATCGATGAATTCCTGCTGCCCGTCGCCGAGGATCTGCCGCACGACGTAGCGGTCCTCGAGGACGGCCGCATCCTCGTGACCGGGATGTTCACCCATCAGATGTGGTTGCTGGATCCGCGGGATGGTACCTGGTCCACCGAACGCATTCCGGTACCGGCTGCGAATCCGCGCGCCGTGGACCTGATGCGTGGCGCGAACGGAGTCACGGACTGGTGGGTGCTGCTCGGGAACCCGCACCTGGTGGCACATCGCGACGGCGAAACAGGCGAGTGGCGCACGTTCGACATCGGGTTGTACGGCCACAGCATCATCCCTGACGCGGCGGGACGCGTGTGGTTCAACAGCCACTTCACGAAGGACCCGGGCGTGGTCGGCTATGTGGATGCGCGGACCGGCACGATCCGCACGTTCGACATCCCGACGCCCCTCGCTGCCACTGATGGAGGCACGCCGATTCCCTATGGCCTGCGGATCGCGCCCGATGGCGCGGCGTGGCTGACCGAGCTGCGCGGCAACCGCATCGTCCGTGTCGACCCTGAGACCGGGAGCGTGACGAGCTACGACATGCCCCTCAGCGTCAGCGGTCCGCGTCGGCCGGACTTCGATGCGAGCGGCAGCCTCTGGATTCCCGAGTATGCCGGCGGCGCGCTGACGCGCTTCGACGCGGCCGCGGAGACCTTCGAGCGCCATCCGCTCCCCATCGCCGACGCGGCGCCCTACGTGGTCCGCGTGGATCGCCGACGCGACAGGATCTGGGTGGGCACGGGTACGGCTGACGCGGCGTTCCTGTTTGATCCGGTGACCGGTCAGTTCACGACGTACCCGCTGCCGAGTCGCGGCGCGCTCGTGCGGCACATGGACATCGACGATGCGTCGGGCGAGGTGTGGCTGGCGTATGGGGCGTCACCAGGCAGCGCTGCGCGTATCGCACGGATACGGCCGTGACACAGAGCAACGCTCGCCGAGCAGAGCTACACGGCGGGGGTATCAGCCGCCGTGCAGGCGGCTCAATACCCGGACGTGCGCGGTCAGCGCGTCCTCATCATGGAGCACGAACCTGATCCGCCGGACCGATGTCAGGCGCTCAGCTTCATCCAGGACGGTCCGCAGTGCGATCTCTGCCGCGTCCTCCATCGGGTAGCCGAAAACGCCGGTCGAGAGGGCAGGGAAGGCAATCGAGTTGAGATGGTGTGCTTCGGCGAGACGAAGTGCTTCACGGTAGCACGACGCCAGGAGCTCGTCTGACGGTTCGTCCCTGCCGTACACTGGTCCCAGGCAGTGAATCACGTGCGCATTCGGAAGCGCGTGACCGGACGTGATGACGGCCGTGCCCGGACGAATGGGCGCAAACTGTCGGCCCTCCCGTTCCAGTCCGGGCCCCGCGGCGCGATGCAGCGCGCCAGCCACACCGCCGCCCGTCCGCAGTTCCGCGTTTGCGGCGTTTACAACAGCGTCGAAACCCTGCTGGCTGGCTATGTCGCCCGTCGCCAGTTCGATCGTGGTGTCAGCCACCTGAACCTGGTTCATGCCGATCGGCTCAACAGAAAGGGGATGATGATGCAGTCGGGAACGCTGACCTGTCCGGAGTGTGGCCTGAAGACGGAGGAAGAAATGCCGGAGGACGCCTGCGTACACTTCTTCGTCTGCCCCGGCTGTGCCACGCGATTGCGGCCGGATCCCGGCAGCTGCTGTGTGTTCTGTTCGTTCGGAGACAGGCCGTGCCCTCCGCGGGCTCGCGAACTGGCCGAGCAGGGCCGAGCATGAACTCGCTCGGTCAGGATTCTGAACGTGGGATCGCCGGCTCTGCCTCCTCGCCTGCAGCAGCATCGTGCAGCTGCGTCGAGATCCGTACGCCGGCGCTGAGCGTGCGGTGCACCGGACAGCGGTCTGCGATCTCCAGCAGTCGCTCTCGCTGATCAGCAGTCAGGGGACCGACGAGCGTCAGCTCGCGGTCGAGCCGATCCATCCGCGCGTCCGCGCCGTCTTCACAGCGCTCCTCATCCTCCGCATGCACGCGCGAATGCCTGAGCTGTACCACTGCTTCTTCCAGCGGCCACTCCTTGCGATCGGCATACATCCGCAGAGTCATGGTGGTGCACGCCCCCAGTGCAGCCGCCAGCAGATCGTAGGGCGTCGGTCCGAGGTCATCGCCGCCAACTGCCTTCGGCTCGTCTGCGATGAGCGCGTGTCCGCGGGCGAGAATCTCGGTTCTGAAAGCGCCGGCCGCGGTACGAACGGCGACGCGATTATCGGCGCGCAGCTTCTCTACGGTGTCAGGCTGGGGCGGGGCGTCGATGTACCGTGCGGCCCACGCTGCCAGCAGCGTCCCGACATACAGCGAATCGGACTCCTTCATCAGCAGATGATCCGCATCGTCGAGGGAGATGAAGCTCTTCGGATGCCGCGCAGCCTTGTAGATCAGCGCCGCATTCTCGATACCGACGATATTGTCGACAGGCGAATGGAGGATCAGAAGAGGGCGCCCCAGTGATTCCAGCGTTTGCTCCACGTTGTGCTGGTCGAGGTCACGCACGAAGTCGCGGCTCAGCGTGAACCGACGTCCGGCGAGCACGACGTCGGCGGAGCCGCTGGCGTCGATATCCGGGAGAGCGTCCACGAACAGGTTCGTTACGTGCGCCGGGTCGAACGGCGCGGCGATGGTGGCGACGGCGCGTACCGATGGCAGGCGTGTCGCGGCCTGAAGCACCGCCGCACCGCCGAGAGAATGACCCACGAGAATGGCGGGCGCTTCGAACTCACGTTCCATGAACTCGGCCGCTGCGACCAGGTCCTCGATGTTCGACGAGAACGTGGTGCCGGCAAAATCGCCTTCACTTTCACCGAGGCCGGTGAAGTCGAACCGCATGACCGCCATCCCCTGCTGCGTCATCGCACGGCTGATGTTCACAATCGGCTTCAGATCCTTCGAGCACGTGAAGCAGTGCGCGAACAGGGCGCACGCCCGAACGATGCCGTCAGGCGGCAGACTCAGGCGGGCGGCGAGTTCCGCCCCGCTGGCGCCGGGGAACGTGATTCTCTGATCGACCATGACGTTGCTCCGTCGTCCGACTACAGTGTGCACCCCGGCCGTGACCGGATCCACGGCGAGGATTCGCGGTACTTGTCGACACCCGTCAGCACCAGACCAGCAATACCGCGGCCACGTGCCGGAAGAGCCCGACGCCGGCCGCCCGTATGGAGGAACCGCTGCGGCAACTCTCCGGTTCGGCTCCATGACCAGAGGTTCACAGGACCTGCACGCCGGCTACGGAGGTGGACTATGAGATGGATCGACGTCTCCCGGAACTCCTCCGGCAGCGCATCAACGGCCTCCAGCAACCGTTCATCCACGATCTGTTCGAAGAAATCGTCGGGCGACTGCGCGGCAAGCGCCCGCTGATCCACCAGTGAGCGGGTCGCGTTGTCAGCGCCCCCCGCATCCGTTTCGGTAATCTCGTAGCGGGAGCTGGCCCGTTCGCGTTCGTGCAGATGGGTGTTCCTGCAGATAGTGAAGAGCCATGAGCGACAGTTGGTGCCGCGCTCGAACTGATCCCACGACCTGAACGCGCGCAGATACGTCTCCTGCACGAGGTCCTCGGCCTCCGCGCCGCCGCGTGTCAGGCGCAGCGCGAAGCGGTGCACTGCGTCCATCCACGGCAGCGCCTCCTCGGCGAAGCCCGGCTTGCCGAGCGGCCGTGTCTCGGCAGGCTGCACAGTAACGCCAGGATCGCGCGGCCGACCGGCACGGGGCGGATCACTGCGCTGCCGGACAGCACTGCCGTTCAAATGCGCCCAAGCCTTCATCATCGTGGCACGAATGCGGTCCATGCTCACTGCGTCTGCACGTCGGCTTCCGATGTCAGGCCCACATGTGCTCCCGTTGCGGTTACCCTGGACGAACCGGCAGCCCCGCCGATCGGTTCCCGGCCCCGGTTTTCGAAGGTGGCCCCGTACCGTGCTGGAACCTTCCTCTCAGCAACACGGTTCGTCCCGGAACCAGCGCGGCTCAGCCGCGGCGCCGGGCCGTTCCGCCGGCGTGAACCTCCAGCCGGAGAACACCATGAGAATCAACTTCTCGAAAGCCGCCGCAGCGGGCATCATCGCAACGCTGGTCATGACCGCAATCGGTCTCTGGGCCGCGCCCATGATGGGGATACCCTCCATGAACCCGGCTGTGATGCTCGCCGGTGCCATGGGCGGAAACATCCTGCTCGGGTGGGCCGCCCATCTCATGATTGGAACGATCCTCGCCGTGGGCTATGCGGTCATCGCGCCCTGGATCCCCGGTCCGCTGGCGCTGCGCGGCGCGCTCTATGGTATCGCACCATTCCTCGCGGCGCAGTTCGTCGTGATGCCCATGATGGGAATGCCGGTGCTATCGGGCTCGGCGGCACTGGCGATGGGCAGTCTCATTGGCCACCTCGCCTACGGCGCGGTTCTGGCCCTCGTCTATGGCCCGGTCCCCACGCGCGACATCACCGCCCCGCGCCACGCGGCAGCGGTGCGGTGAGACGGTAAAGAAGCGCCAATACGAAGGGAGAGGAACGTGAGAGCAACAATCCTGGTCGGCACGCTCAAGAAGACCGGTCTGTCCAACACGGCTACGCTGAGCGAGTTCCTCTCCCGGCGTCTGGAGCAGAAGGGGGTGGAGTGCAGGACGGTGCGACTGGTCGATCGCGCGATACCGGCCGGTACCTGCTCGGACGTGGGAGAGGGCGACGAGTGGCCGGACATTCTCCAGGGAGTGGTTGCAAGCGACATCATCATTGTCGCTACACCGATCTGGTGGAATAACCACTCGTCGCTGATCCAGCGCATCATTGAACGGCTCGACGAGCTGCACGATGACGTCATGGCCGGAAAGCCATCGCCGCTCGAGGGGAAGGTCGGTGGGATCGTGATCACGGGCGATTCGGATGGCGCACAGACCATCATTGGCGCCCTGTGCAACTTCTTCAACGGCATCGGCCTGCTGATACCACCCTATGCCACGCTGTCGGTCCTCTGGGAACGCCAGAGCAAGGGCTCGGAACCCTCGAAGGATGAACTGCTCCGGAAATACGAAGCGGACTACGCGGGGACGGCGGACCGCATGGTACGTGAGCTTCTCAGATTCGCCTCGATCGAGCGGGCCGGGCCGGCGACCCCGCAAGCGACCTAGAAAAGGCCCCGAATCCGGGCGTCACGGTACCGGGTTGGTGCGCGCCTGTGTATATTACGGGACCCGGTACCCACAAGGTCGGTGCGTGGTGATTCACGCCGATCCGCTGCTGTATCCTCATTCCAACCGCCGATTGGTTCCAGATGGCCGCGCCCGGCCGGACGCGCGCCCTGGTCCGGTATTGCCGCGGCGTTCTGCCCGGCTCTGGGTATCGATCCTCTGTGTCGCCGCTGCCTGCTCCGACGTCGAGATCGTTACGGTAGAGATCGCCTCCATTGAGCTGGATCCGCCGAGTGCCTCGATCCTGCTCGGGGATTCCGTACGCATCCAGGCGCGCGTGCTGGACCAGTACAACAACCTCCTGAGCGGCCGCGACATCGAGTGGTCCAGCAGCGATCCGGCCCGGGCGTCGGTTGACCCGACCGGCCTGGTGCGCGGCATGGCACCCGGTCATGCCATGCTGACGGCCGCCAGCGGGCCATGGCAGGCCACGGCCGAGGTCACGGTCAACCGACCGGCGCCGACACTGGTTTCGGCACAGCCGACATCCGGGCGGCGCCAGCAGACCCTCGACCTTGCCCTGACAGGCTCGAACTTTCAGGACAACGTCACGATCGTGGATCTCGGCCCCGACATCGCGATCGATGACGTCGACGTGACCGGGCCGGAGTCGATCACCGTCCGGGTTACGATCCCGGCCGGAGCCATGCTGGGTGCACGGGACGTCTCCGTAAGCACACCGTCGCCGGGCGGCGGTACGGCCACGCTCCGAAGTGGATTCACGGTACTGGCGGAGCACCCGGCTCCGACGCTCACCAGCGTCAGCCCGGCGGCCGCACAACGCGACCAGGCGATTCAGGTGACGCTCGGCGGGTCCGGCTTCGACCAGGGCCTCACGTCGGTCAGCTTTGGTACCGGCATCAGCGTCGAAACGATCGATGTCGCGAGCCCGACATCGCTTTCCGTGACCGTTCGCATCGATGCCGGTGCTCCGCTCGGCGCGCGCGCTGTATCCGTCACCAATCCTGCGCCCGGGGGCGGTACAGCCGTGCTCGCCGGCGGATTCACGGTGCTGGCGGAGAACCCCGTGCCGACCCTTGCGAGTGCAAGTCCGGGCTCCGGCCAGCGCCGGGCCAATCTGGACGTGACACTCACGGGGTCGGGATTCGTGCCGAATCTCACGACGGTGTCGTTCGGTCCGGACATCACGGTCAACACCGTGCAGGTCAACAGCCCCACTTCACTCAAGGCGAACATCAGTATCGGCGCCGCCGCAGCGCTCGGCGCGCGCGCTGTGTCCGCCAGCAACGGCGCGCCAGGCGGAGGCACGGCATCGTTGCCGGGAGGGTTCACGGTCCAGCCCGCCAACCCCGTTCCCGCGGTGACAGGCGCGAGTCCGAACCAGGCGCAGCGACGGACGACCCTGGGCGTAACCCTGACGGGTTCGGGATTCCTCAGCGGATTGACCGCGGTGTCATTCGGTCCGGATGTCACCGTGAACACGGTCGCGGTACAGAGCTCCACGGCGCTCACTGCCACGGTCACCATCGCCGCGGCGGCCGCGCTCGGGCCGCGCGCCATATCGGTGACGAACCCGGCGCCGGGCGGCGGCAGCTTCACGCTGGCCAGCGGATTCACGGTGCTGGCGGAGAACCCTGTGCCCGCCATCGCGAGTGCAAGTCCCGGCTCCGGCCAGCGCCGGGACAATCTGGACGTGACGCTCGGCGGGTCCGGCTTCGTTCCAAACCTCACAACGGTGTCGTTCGGTCCGGATGTCACGATCAACTCAGTTCAGGTCAACAGCCCGACCTCGCTCACGGCGAACATCCGTATCGGTGGCGCGGCAACGCTCGGCGCGCGCGACGTATCCGTCGCCAATCCTGCGCCCGGCGGCGGCACAGCCGTGCTCGCCGGCGGGTTCACGGTTCTCCAGGAGAACCCTGCGCCCGGTGTAACGCTGGCGCTGCCCGACTTCGCTGCTGCGGGCGTCACCACGAACGTGTTGCTGACAGGATCCGGTTTCGTTCAGGGTCTGACGAGCGTGAGCTTCGGGCCGGATATTACCGTCAACTCGGTCAACGTCGTCTTCTGGACGTCGCTCATTGCCAACATCACGATCGCACCGAACGCCGCGAAGGGTACCCGCCACATCACCGTGTCGAATCCGCCGCCGGGCGGCGGCACGTTCATCATGAACGACGGGTTCGATGTGAGGTGAGCGGGCACCGTCCCTCCGCCTGCCCCGCCTGATCCCGCCGCGTAGACGTTGCCGCGCGCACGGATGACGCTAGGTTCCGCGTCATGCCCTCGAATGCCGAGCCGATGCGCGCCACCATCCTGGTCATCGATGACGAGCCGCAGATCCGGCGGGTGGTGAAGAACGCATTGGCGGCGGACGCGAGGGTGCTGGAGGCCACCACCGGCCACGAGGGCATCGACGTCGCGGCCGCGCAGCGTCCGGGGCTCATTGTGCTCGATCTCGGGCTTCCCGATATACCCGGTGTGAGCGTCTGTCGCGAGATCCGCCGCTGGTCGACCGCGCCGATCATCGTCCTGTCTGCGCGCCATTCCGACAGCGAAAAGGTGGCCCTGCTCGATGCGGGGGCTGACGATTACGTGACGAAGCCCTTCAGCACCGTGGAGTTCCAGGCGCGCGTGCGCGCTCAGCTCAGGCGCACGCGGATGGGCGAGTCGCAGCCGAGCCGCGCCCCGGTCGCCATCGGCACTCTCCTGATCGACACAGCGCGCAGAACGGTGAGTCGCGGCGGGCAGCCGATTCATCTCACACCCACCGAGTGGGACCTGCTGCGCGCTTTCGTGAAGCATGCCGGTCGAACACTCACCCACCCGCAGATCTTCCGTGAAGTATGGGGCCATGCGGCAGGCGACGCTCAGTCGTATCTGCGTGTCCACATCGCCAACCTGCGACGAAAGATCGAGGAAGACTCGCTCAGACCCGCCCTGATCATCACGGAGCCCGGTGTCGGATACCGATTCAACGCCGATCCCTGAAAGCGGCGGCCGCACTCGCGGTCTCCTGGGTGCTCCCGCCCTGTCGCTGGCCCGGTGGTTCGGGATCGTGGCTGCAGCCACGGCTGCCCTGTGGTGGCTGCGCGCAGAGCTCGACAAGGCGCATATGGTCACCGTCTACCTGCTCATCGTGCTCGGAGGAAGCGCGCGACATGGCAGGAGGTTCGGTTTCCTGCTGGCTATCTTCTGCTTCCTCTGCTTCAACTTCTTCCTGTTGTCACCCTACCATACGTTCGTCGTTGAGAACCCGCTCGACTGGCTGGTGCTTCTCACGTTCCTCGTGACCGGCGGCGTCGCGGCTCAGCTGTTGTATCGCGCGCAGCACCAGGCCGAGGAAGCACGGCAGCGGGCGGATGAGCTGGATCGGCTGTCGACTCTCGGCGCCGAAACCCTCAATGTCGGTCGCGCTGACGAAGCCGTTCAGGCGATTGCGCGTGTACTGCAGGCGACGCTGCGAATCGCGGTGTGCGAGATGTATCTGCGCGACCCCGGGTCCGGCGACCTGGAGCGAATCGCGCACGCTGCTTCGCCGAGCGGAGCCGCCCTCACCCTGAAGACGGATGTGAATCAAATCGATTTGAGCGGCCGCTCTGCACTCGAATGGCCGGACGGCACCACGCACCTCGCAAAGAGCAGCGCGGCATCCGCCCGCGACATGCTTTTCCCCCTCACCGGCGCTGACACGGAGCTCATCATCCCGCTCAAGATCCGCGGCAGGGCCGTAGGCGTCCTGCGCATTGCCGATCACAAGCCGATTGCTCTGGACGCGTCACAGCAACGCTTCGCCGCCGTCCTGTCCTATTACGCAGCGCTCGGCGTCGAACGTGTTCGCCTGGTGTCCGAAGAAGAGCGCGCGGAATCACTGCACGAGGCCGATCGCCTCAAGGACGCCTTTCTGGCGTCGGTCTCGCATGACATCCGAACTCCACTCACGACGATCCGTGCCCTCGCCCATGAGCTCACGGAAAGCGGCGATGAACGTGCGCATACGATCGTCGAGGAGGCGGACCGGCTGAACCGGCTGGTCGCCGATCTGCTCGACCTCTCCAGCATCAATGCCGGCGCATTGCACCTGCGGTCCGAGATCGTTGCAGCGGAGGACGTGATCGGAGCGGCGCTACAGAGACTCTCGGGCGTGCCCGGTGCAGACCGCATACAGGTTTCGCTGGGCAACGGCGACAGGATTGCAGTAGGGCGGTTTGACCTTCGGCACGTTCTTCGGATTCTCGTCAACCTGCTGGAGAACGCTCTGAAATATTCACCGTCAACGTCACCCGTGCGGCTGCAGGTGCGCACTGACGGGGAGCGACTGACACTGGCAGTCCTCGACCGGGGTCCCGGCGTTCCGTCAGGCGAGGCCGACCGCATCTTTGAACCGTTTTTCCGTCGCCGCGGTGCACCCCCGGATTCGCCCGGCACGGGGCTGGGCCTCGCCATCGCGCGCCAGCTCGCCCGAGCACAGGGCGGCGAGGTCGAGTATGAGCCGCGGCAAGGCGGTGGCAGCGTCTTCCTGCTGCACCTGCCCGCAGCCGAGCTCACAGGCATGTGATACCACTCCGCCCGGCCGGGTCACCTCGCATGCAGGTCTTAACACTTCCTTAATACGATCTCACCCACTCCTGATGCATTCTTTACGCTGTCAACACTATGCTTGACAGCTGCGTCGGCGGCAGGCCGGCGGACGACTGCAACCAGGCCTGGCGGGTGGGATAGTGCAGACACGCAGCTGGATCAATCGGTGGGAGGTGACTCAGCAGGGGCGAGCGTCGCTCTGGAGAGAACTCACGCCGGCACAGCTGTTCGTCGGATCCTTCGCGCTTCTCATCCTGATCGGCACGCTTGGCCTGAAGACGCTGCCAGGGCTCTACACCGGTGCGCCACTCGGCTGGCTCGATGCACTCTTCACAGCCACGAGTGCGGTCTGCGTCACGGGCCTGATCGTTGTCGATACGGCGACCTACTTCACGACAGCGGGTCAGGCCTGGATCCTGTTGCTCATCCAGCTCGGCGGGCTTGGCATAATCACGTTCACCACTGTGATCATCCTGGCGCTCGGACGTCGCCTCTCTCTGCGTCACGAGATCTTTACCAGCGGGACAGCCGACCTGTCTCCGCACGTGGATCATCGTGCGCTGGCGCGTGACATCGTGCGGTTCACCCTGCTCTTCGAGGCCATTGGTGCTGTCGTTCTCTACGCGCTGTGGGGGGCGCGCCTAGGATGGTCCGGTGCGGCATGGCACGCCATGTTTCACTCCATCAGCGCCTTCTGCAATGCCGGCTTCTCCACCTTCTCCGACTCCTTGATCGGCTTCCGCCACTCACCACTGACACTCGTGACGGTCATGGCGCTCATCGTGACCGGGGGGCTCGGTTTCCTCACGCTGGAAGAACTGCATGTCAGGCGTCGCGCGCTGCGATCCGGCGAGCGCTTCCGCCTGTCGGTTCAATCCCGCATCGTCCTTCTGGCCACGTGCGTGCTGCTGCTCGGCGGCTGGGCGCTATTCACGGCGATGGAATGGCAGGTTACGCTGGCGGACATGCCAGTCTGGGCGCGGCCGTTCAACAGCCTCTTCATGAGCGTCACGGCACGTACGGCCGGCTTCAACACAGTGGACTATGACGCCGCATCCGGCGGCAGCAACTTCCTCACGATCCTCCTCATGTCCATTGGCGGATCACCGGGTTCGGCGGCGGGCGGAATGAAGACCACGACGGTGGTGCTGATCGGACTGCTCGCGTGGTCGCGCTTCCGCGGTCGTGACGTCGTAAGTGTCTGGGGCCGTTCCGTCCCCGAGGAAACCGTGCAGCGTGCCGTGGGGCTCTTCGCGGTGGGATTCGGTGTCGTCACCGTGGCGATCCTCGGCTATGCGTCGCTGGAGATGGGGGCCCGCGCGCACTCCGTCGCGGGGCATGGCTTCCTGTCATACATGTTCGAGGCCGCCAGCGCCTTCAACACCGTCGGGCTGTCGATGGGTGTCACCTCCGACCTGTCTTCCGCCAGCCGATGGTTGACCATTGCGTTGATGTTAATGGGCCGTGTGGGGCCCCTCACCTTTGCCGCGGCCATTGCCCTGGCCCGTCCGACGCCAGCCGGATCTTTCCGGTTTGCGTACGAAGACGTGGTCGTCGGGTGAAGGCGGATCAGTGCCATGAAGAGATTCGTCGTCGTCGGATTAGGGAACTTCGGATCGAGCGTAGCTGAAGCGCTCCACGCGCAGGGTCACGACGTCATCGCGATGGACGTGGACGAGGACGCGGTCGATCGCATCGCGCCGCACGTGGCCCGTGCCGCAGTTGGCGACGGCAGGAGCGCGGGGGCACTGGAGCGTGCCGGCGCGAAGGATGCCGACGTAGGCGTCGTCAGCACCGGCGATGACATTACGGCGAGCATACTGACGACGCTCGCGCTGCGCGACCACGGCGTGAGGGAGGTCTATGTGAAGGTGATCTCCTCGGATCACGCTCGCGTCATGAACAAGATCGGTGTCACTGAGACCATATTTCCGGAGCGGGAATCGGGACTCAGGCTGGCTACCCGCGTGTCCTCGCGCGGCATCCTCAATTACGTGCATCTCGGTGCCGGGTTCAGTGTCCAGGAAATGGCCGTGCCGGAAAGCTGGATCGGAAGATCGCTGCGCGAGCTCGGACTGCCGCGCCGCTACCGTATCTCGGTGCTTGCTGTCCACGACGTGCTGCTCGATGAGATGATTCTGGTGCCGGAGCCCGACGCCAGACTCAAGGAGTCGGACACACTGGTCGTTGCAGGCGCGGACGAGGACCTGGCAAAGGCCGCGAAAGTCCGGTAGGCAGATCACCTCGACTGGCAGGCTTGACCCGGCCGTGCGCTCGCAGCGACCTTTGTCACGCCCCTCGGCGGCCTCCCTCATTCGGGATGCCGGACCGGCAGGGGAGCTCCTCACCCGACACACGGGGGTCGCATGCGGATGGTCCTGATCGGTGTTCACCTCACGAGAACCGACTGGACCGGAGTGTATCCGCATGTCTACGAACCACGGGAGCGACGGGCGCATCGTCGCCGAGCGGCTGGCGTACGCGCCGGCTGACGGCCGCCCGCTCTTTCACGACGTCACACTTTCCTTCGCCCGGGAACGCACGGGCCTGATCGGCCCCAACGGGTCCGGCAAGACGACGCTCGTCCGCCTGCTGGCGGGTGAGCTGATCCCGACATCCGGCACCGTTCACCGCACGGGTGCGGTGGCGGTTCTGCGCCAGGACTTCCGGCCACGCCCGGAGGAGCCGCTTACCGTCGTTCTGGGCATCGCTGAGCGCCTGGCCGCCCTCCGTCGACTCGCCGCGGGTGAGGCCGCGCCCGCAGACCTGGTGATCGTCGGTGACGAGTGGGACCTGGCGGAACGAGCCGCGGCCGTGCTGTCGCGATTCGGCCTCGGTCATCTTTCTCCAGACCGCCCCGTCGGCGCGGTGAGTGGCGGCGAGGCCACGCGAGTAGCGCTGGCGGGGCTGGCGCTCGGGCGGCCGGACTTTCTCCTGCTCGACGAACCGACGAATCACCTCGATGCGTCCAGTCGCGCTGCGCTGTACGCGTTCGTCGAGGCGTGGACGGGTGGACTTCTGGTCGTGAGTCATGACCGTGCGCTGCTCCGGCGCATGGACCGGATCGTGGAGTTGTCCTCGCTCGGCGTCCGCGTGTACGGCGGCAACTACGACGACTACCAGGCTCGCCGCGATGCGGATGACGCGGCCGCGGCGCGGGAGCTGGACAGTGCCCGCGCCGCGCTTCGCCTCGCGACGCGCGAAGCGCGCGCGCAGCGCCAGCGGCAGGCGCGGCGCGAGGCCCGCGGTCGGCGCGATCGTGCTACGGCCAACATGCCGAAGATCCTGCTTAACGCACGCAAGGCACAGGCGCAGAGCACGAACGCACGCGTCCGTGCGATCACGGAACGCGAGGTGGAGGAACGACGCGTACGCGCCGAAGCTGCACGCATGCGCGTTGAGGACCGCGAACGGCCCCGCTTCCACCTGCCGTCGACCGGCCTGCACGCAGGTCGCACCGTCCTGGACATCGAGGACGTGACAGTGCGCTTTGCCGACGCGTCCGGTCCTGTGCTGGACGGCGTCTCGCTCCGCATCATCGGTCCGGAGCGCGTCGCCATCATCGGCCCCAATGGCAGCGGCAAGACAACCCTCCTGCGCGTCGCCCTGGGCCGACTGGAGCCGGACCGCGGCGCCGTACGTCGTCTGCCTTCGGAGGACATGGCCTTCCTCGACCAGAACGGCGCAGCGCTGGACCCGCAGCTGTCCGTCCTCGACAACTTCCGCGCACTCCATCCACTCATGGACCCGACCGCAGTCCGCTACGCACTGGCGCGCTTCCTCTTCGCGGACGACGCGGCGCTCCAGTGGGCCGGGACACTGAGTGGGGGGCAGCAGCTGCGCGCTTCACTCGCGTGCGTGCTCGGCGGCCACACGCCGCCTTCGCTGCTGGTGCTGGACGAGCCGACGAACCACCTGGATTTCGATGCGCTCGAAGCGCTCGAGAGCGCGCTGCGGAGCTACGACGGCGCCTTGCTGGTCGTCAGCCATGATGCCGATTTCCTCCAGGCGATCGGCATCAGCCGGTACGTGGCCCTGCGGTGAGGCCGCAGTCGTCGCACGGCGTGCCAGGTGCGGTGAACTGGCGCAGACGGCCGAGTCGGGCTATTCTGTATCCAATCTCCCGCAAACGAACGTTCCCACAAACCCCACGGCCATGAGAGCACACCTACTGGTACTCGCAGGAGCACTCGCCATCGGCGGGTGCGCATCCAGCGCGGCGCAGACGCCCGCGCCCACCCCTCGCGGCGGAGCCGCCCAGGCACAGGACTCGGCGGCGGGCGGACGCGGTGCCCCGCGGATCCGTCCCTACAGCAGCGTAGTCACGAACGACGCGGAGACGGCGCGGGGCATGTTCATCGTGCACCGTGTGAACGACAAGCTGCTGTTCGAGATCCCGCGCAACGAGCTGGGCAAGGACCAGCTGGCGGTGGGCCGGTACGCCCGTGCCGCGGCACCGACGGGCGGACAGGGCGGGGGCTTCGGCGCGTACGGTGGCGATCGATTCGTCACGCGGACGCTCCGCTGGGACCGTGACGGGAACCGCATCATTCTGCGGACGCCGTCCTACAGCATCATTGCCGACCCGGACTCGGCGATCTACAGCGCGGTGGAGAGCACGAACTATCCGCCGATCATCAGTGTGTTCAACATCGAGGCGTGGGGGCCGGACAGCGCGGCAGTGATCGACGTGACGCGGCTGTTCACTTCGGCCGTTCCGGAGCTCCAGGCGATCCAGGGCAACGTGGACTCGAACCGTTCGTACATCGAGCGGGTGCTGGCATTCCCGGACAACATCGGTATCGAAGCCACGCAGACGGGCCAGCAGCCCGCGCCGCAGGGTGGCGGTGGTGGCGGCGGTGGCGGTGGCGGCGGTGCTCGCCCGGCGATGAGCGTGCTCGGGCACTGGAGCATCGTGCGCCTGCCGGAGGACCCGATGATGCCGCGGCTGTTCGATGAGCGGGTCGGCTTCTTCTCGAACACGCGCATGGATTTCAGCCAGCCCGACCATCGCGCGGCAGAGCGTCGCTACATCGTCCGTTACCGGCTGGAGTGCAGCGATCGGCGCGAGGGCGACCTGTGCTATCCGGTCAAGCCGATCACGTACTACGTGGACCCGGCGACGCCGGACTGGATGAAGCCGTACGTGCGTGCGGGCATCGTGGAGTGGCAGTCGGCGTTCGAGGAGGCGGGCTTCAAGGATGGCATCGTGGCCGGTGAGGTTCCGGCGGGCGACCCGAACTGGTCGCCGGAGGACGTTCGCCACACGATGATCCGGTGGCTGCCGTCGCCGACGGAGAACGCGCAGGGGCCGAACGTGCATGACCCGCGCACGGGCGAGATCCTGAACGGGTCGGTTCGCATGTTCCACAACATCATGAATCTGCAGCGGTCGTGGTACTTCACGCAGGCGTCGCCACTGGACCCGCGGGCGCAGCGTCTGCCGTTCCCGGACTCGCTGATGGGGCGGCTGGTGCAGTTCGTGGTGGCGCACGAGATCGGCCACACAATCGGCCTCCAGCACGACCAGATCGGCAGCTCGACGTACCCGGCGGACAGCGTGCGCAGCCGCACGTGGGTGGAGCGGATGGGCCACAGTCCGAGCATCATGGACTACTCGCGTTTCAACTACGTCGCGCAGCCGGAGGACAGCATCCCGGTCGAGCATCTGGTGCCGCGTGTCGGACCGTACGACGAGTATGCGATCATGTGGGGGTACAAGCCGATCCCGGGCGCCGACTCGCCGGACGAGGAGAAGCGGGTGCTGGAGCAGTGGTCGCGGATGCAGGACACCATCCCGTGGTACCGCTTCTCGTCGAACAATGAGTTCGGTGGAACCGGCACGCAGAGCGAGGCGGTGGGCGACGCGGATCCGGTGAAGTCCACGGAGCTGGGATTCCGCAACATCCGGCGCGTGATGAACTTCGTGCAGAACGTCGCGACCCGGCCCATGTCGGACAACACCGATCTGGACGAGCTGTACAATCGCACGGTGTCGCAGTGGGCGACGGAGGCGAACCACGTGGCCACGCTGATCGGCGGCGGGCGCGTGCAGTACAAGACAGGTGGACAGCCGGGTCCGGTGTATACGCCGATCCCGCGGTCGGAGCAGGTCGCTGCCGTGCGCTTCCTGAACGAGAACGTTTTCGATACGCCGGAATACCTGATCCGCCCGGAGATCGGTGCGCGCATCGAGGCGGGCGGGATGGTGAACCGCATCAACAGCGCGCAGGCGCGGCCGCTGAGCACGCTGCTCAATGATGATCGGATGGAGCGGCTGCTCGAGTGGGAGGGCGTCGCCGATACGCGCGGGAGCGTCTATACCCTGGCGGCGATGCTGGGCGATGTGCGCGACGGCATCTGGTCGGAGCTCGACGCGTCACGGCCCGTGATCGATGTGTTCCGGCGCGGCCTTCAGAACCGGTATCTCGATCAGATGGACCGGAAGCTGAACCCGCCGCCGCCGAGCCCCAACGCATCGCCGTTCGGACCGGGCGGTGGCGCTTCGGGTCCGTCGGAGGACGTGAAGTCGCACGTGCGCGGTGAGCTGGTCACGCTGCGCGAGGATCTCCGCCGCGCGGCGGCACGGGCAACGGATCGCCCGACGCAGCTGCATATCCAGGGTGCGATCTACCGCATCGGTGAGATCCTGGATCCGTCCAGCTGATTCGCCCGGTCGGTGACGTGCAGGGGGCCGTGCCGCAGTCGCTGCGGTGCGGCCCTCCGCACATCGTGCCCAGTCAACCACGCTCGAGCAGCCGCGCCGTGTTGATGAGAGCGATGTGGGTGAACGCCTGCGGGAAATTACCGAGGAAGTCGCCCGTGCGCGGATCGATCTGCTCGCTGTAGAGGCCGAGCGGATTGGCGAACCGGAGCATGCGTCGAAAGACACGCTCGCCGGCCTCCACATCGCCCGACAGCACGAGCGCATCGGCCAGCCAGAACGTACAGATCGAGAACACGCCCTCCTGTCCCGGCAGGCCGTCCTCGGAGGTGTAGCGGTACAGCATGCCGTCGCGCGTGAGCTCGCGCAGCGTCGCCGCGATCGTCCCCTTCATCCGCGGATCATCGCCCGGCAGGAATCCGTAGACCCCGATCAGCAGGTTGGCCGCGTCGAGCGCGGAGCTGCCGTAGGACTGCACGAAAGTCCCGCGCTCCTCATCCCAGCCGCGTTCGAGGACCTGCTCGTGAATCGCAGCGCGCTGTGCGCGCCAGTGCTCGAGCCGCGGCGGCGCGCCGAGCTCGCCCGCCATGTGTATGGCGCGGTCCAGCGCCACCCAGCACATGACCTTGCTGTAGACGTAATGGCGCGGCTCTGCACGGATCTCCCAGATGCTGGAGTCCGGTCGCTGCCAGTTGTCGGCCACCCAGTCGACAATCGTGATCAGGAGCTGCCAGAACTCCTCATCGACGAGGTGCTGCTCGTGCCACAGGGACACGGCAGCGAGCAGCTCGCCGTAGATGTCGAGCTGCAGCTGTGAGTGCGCGCCATTGCCGATGCGTACCGGCCGCGAGTCCCGGTAGCCGGAGAGATGAGTGAGCTCATGCTCGTCGAGCTCCATCTCGCCGCCGATGCCGTACATGATCTGGAGCGGGCCATCCGACTTGCCTGCGACCCAGTGCAGGTACTGCACGAATCGGCGGGCCTCATCATGCAGGCCGACAATGTTGAATGCCGACAGCGTGAACGCCGCGTCGCGCAGCCAGCAGTACCGGTAGTCCCAGTTGCGGACTCCGCCGATCTCCTCCGGCAGCGCCGTCGTTGGCGCAGCGACCACGGCGCCTGTCGGCTCGTAGAACAGCAGCTTGAGCGCGAGCGCGCTGCGCTCCACTTCGGCACGATACAGACCGGCGCAGCGCAGGTTGCCGGCCCATTCGTTCCAGTACGATGCCGTCGCTTCCAGCTTGCGCTGACAGTCGGCCGCCTCCACCGCACGTACGCCCTCGACATTCCACCGAAGCACCAGCCAGCGATCGACGCCCGGATGTACCTCGAATTCGGCAGACGCGGAACCGGCAGCGTCGTCCACGCTCCAGTCCAGTGCGTCGGGCGACGTGAGTGACAGCGTTTCCGAACCGCCGCTGGCGAGTACGCCGCCGTTGCAGGCCTGCACGTGCGTAGCTGCGCGCGCGTAATCGAACCGCGGTTCGAACGTCACCTCGACGCGCGCTCTCCCGTGCAGCCCGCGCACACGCCGGTTAATCTCGTGTGGCGCCGCGAGCGGAATGTGGCCGTCTGGCGACGGCATCACGTCGAGGACCTCGAAGGCGCCGGAGCCGTCGTGCAGGTGAAAGCTCGTTACGAGAATGTTGGTGAGCGGAAAGTAGCGCTGCGTCGAGGTGTAGTCGCCGACCGGGCACACGCGGAAACGGCCGCCTTTTTCGTTGTCGAGAATGGCGCCGAACACACTCGGTGAATCGAACCGCGGAAAACAGCACCAGTCGATCGCGCCGTCAGCGCCAATGAGCGCCGCGGTGCGGGTATCGCCGATCACACCGTAACGGGAGATCGGCTTGTAGACACTGTCGCGGATCCAACGCATGGGGCCTCGCACACGTTTGCCGGTTCCATCCGGCGGCAAGCCTGTGCAGGTACCGTTCCCTGTACGCTTGCTGATGTACGGGTCTACCGCCGGACGGCGACGTACTCCCGGAAGCCGGTCTTGAGCGTGAACGCGCTGACCACCTGGAGTGGGGCCAGCAGCTTTGCGACATCGGCGGGCAGCAGCCGGGAAGGGGGCAGGCGAGCGGAACTCGTCGGCTCGAAGCGGAGTCGGTCGACGCCGAGCAGGCTGAACCGCAGCGGCTGCATGGGGGCGTTCTCGGAGGTTCGCACCAGGACGTGCAGGCGGGCGCCTGGGGCGGTCACATCGCCGACCCATTCCACCAGCCGCGGCCGATCCCCGGCAAAGAGGCGGTCCAGAATGTCCCAGGCGAAGACGAAGTCGTAGGGGCGATGCGGATTGGGGGGAATCTGGTGGAGCAGCCCGGCGACGGAGCGCTGCTCCCGCGGCCGCCAGGCTTCCCCGAGCAGATCGGCAAATCGAATCCAGCGGGCGTAACGGCTGTACACGCTGAAGCTGTCCGCGGTCGCCGGACCGAGGTCGACAATGGCGTGACTCCGGTCCTCGCTCAATTCACCGAGCAGCACGGCGACCCCCGGCGCCGCGCCTTCCGTCTGCTCCTGCTTCGGCTCCGCCTGCGCCGGGGTTTCGAGCGGGGAGACGCGACCTGTCCGGCGCAGCCAGTCCACAGTTTATCCGTTCAGCGTGAGGCTCCGGGCGCCGCCGCCTGGGGCGCTCCGCCCGTCACACCCGCAGACTTCTCCCCGCCGGCCGGGGTACCTGCTTTCGGTGCTTCACCGGCGGTCGCCGGGCGTGCCTGTGAGCTCGACTGCGCTGTCGCCGCGCGCGCGCGGTCCAGCGACTCACCCATGTCCACGCCGCCGCGGAAGCGCGCTCCATCCTCCAGGACGACGCGCGGCGCGGCGATGTCGCCTTCCACGAGTGCGGAACTCCGCAGTACTACCTGCTCCTCCGCCTTGATATTGCCTTCCACCCGTCCATCCACCATGACGACGCGCGCGGTAATGTTCGCCTTGACCTCGCCTTCGGGGCCGACCGTGACGGAGTGCTGCTTGAGGTTCACCGAGCCATCCACGCGACCCTGGATCAGGAGGTCTTCGTCGCCGCTCACTTCCCCGTTGATCGTGATGGAGCGGCCGATCGTCGCACGTTCCCCCGTGGCCCGGGGCGGCGCGCTTCGCTCGTATCCCGATGGTGTCTCCTGTCGTGGGGTCGACGCCGTCTCGGGCATGTCATCCTTCTTCCACATAAGCTCCCTCTTGTTCATCGCGATGGGTCAGTGACCGCGGCCTCACCGTGCGCGTTCGAGCCGGCAGTCACGACGTGTACAAGCATTAGCCCTGAATCACGACGGAAGTTCCTGATGGGCCAGCCGCTGCACGCGCCAGTGTCCTGTTTCAGCCGCATGCATTCGTCCGCCGCCGCGGACGCGGCCGCCGCATTCGACACGTCTGTCATTCCATCGATTCGCGTCACGGCGCGAAAAATCGTGCGTCACACACCACCTGTGGCGTGGCACGTCTGCTGAATCAGGAGCAGGCATTCACAATGCCTGGGGGAATTCATGACTGATCAACCTCGACGATTCCTGCAGCGGCTGCGTCCGGCGCAGTGGCGGATTGCGGCGTTCGCCGGCGTGGCGGCGCTCGCGCTGTCCACCGCGGGGTGCACGGACGTGCTTGGCGGCAACGACGAGCTGGAGATTCTGTGGCCGGCGCGGAATGCGACGCTGTATGACGAGGAAGTGCTGCGCGCACGGGTGCGTAATCGCCATCCCGAAGACTACGACATTTACTGGTACGTGGATGACAGTCGCGCGGAGCGCATGTGGGATGAGTGGGACCACCGCACACCGCACAAGGCGTACGTGGTGGATACCTGGTACTGGGACTGGCGCGGCCGCGGACCGTACACGGTCGGCTTCATCGCGGAGGATTACCGCGGCCGCGAGATCGCGCGCAGAACGGTACGCGTCTACGTCGAGTAGGCTCCGAGCTCGCGCACTGCAATGATGAGCGCGGCCAGCGACGGCCGATCATCGGAGGCGATGTCGTCGAGCAGTGCGCGGTATGCGTCGAGCATCGGCGCATTGCGGGCGGCGACACGGGCGATGAGGTCATCGACCGGCTCGTCATCGCCGCCCGCGCTCACCGCAGCCGTGGTCAGCGCACGGTGTGCGCGGCCGAGGTCCTCATCGAGCGACTGCGCTACACGCTGGTCCCAGCGGCTGTCGCCGGCGGCGTCGAAGATCGCCTCGCGCAGGCGCGGCACACCGAGGAGCTCGGAGGCGAGGTAGTAGCTGCGGCCGACTCGCACGGCGGAACGCCCGGACTCCCGGGCGACGGTCAGTATCTCCATGAGCTGGTCGAAGAAGCGCAGCGTGATGATGGACGCTGCCAGGTCGTCGCGCTCCGTCAGCGCGCGCGCTTCCGCAACGCGCGCCTCGAACAGATCCCGGTCCGCTCCCACCACGATCGCGCGGAAGTCACCGCGCAGCTCACGCAGACCATCGAGATATTGCTCAATGACATCGTCGATCGGTGCGCTGGCGTCGACATTGGCCAGGATCCAGCGCGTGGTGCGTTCGAGGACCCGGGCAAGGCCGAGCAGCCAGCGATAGATGACGTCAGCCGGCAGCCGCCCCTCGAGTGTGGCGAGCTGTGCGCGCAGCTCCGGTGCACCCGAAAGACGTGAAGCGATGAACCAGGCACGCGCCGCGGCCGCTTCGCTCTGCCCCGTGTCGCGGGTGAGGCGATGCAGGAACGTGACGCCCATCAGATCGATCATCTCGTTCGCCAGCTGCGTGGCGATGATGTCACGCCGCAGACGGTGCCCCGAGAGCGCGTCCGTGCCCGCGACTTCCACGGCGTCGGCCGGGAAGTAGCTGAGCAGGTACTCGTTCATGGCGGGATCGTCGAGGACGCTGCCGGCGATGAGCGCTGGCTTGAGCGTGAGTTTCGCGTACGCGAGCAGTACGGCCAGCTCCGGACGGGTGAGCGACTGCCCGTGGGCGCGCCGCTCACTCAGATCCTCCAGCGTCGGCAGCGCTTCGCCTGCGCGATCCATCACGCGGTTACGCTCGAACGCGACCATCAGGCCGTGGAAATCCTCGAATCCTTCGGCGGCACGGCGAACATCGAGGGAGATCGCAAGGCTCTGCGACCTGTTGTCTTCGAGCACGCGTTCGGTAACGGCATCGGTGAGCTCGTGCAACAGCCGGTTGCGTGCGTCCGCTTCGAGGCGGCCCTCCGAAATGGCTGCATTCAGCAGGATCTTCAGGTTGACTTCGCGGTCGGACATGTCGACGCCGCCGGAATTGTCGATTGCATCGGTATAGCAGAGGCCGCCGTTCAGCGCGAAGCGGACGCGAGCCCTCTGGGTCAGCCCGAGATTGCCACCCTCGCCGAGCACGCGGCAGCGCAGGTCCGATGCGTCGATACGTACGGCGTCGTTGGCACTGTCGCCCGCGTCGGCGTGCCGCTCCTCCGGGGCCTTCACGTACGTACCGATGCCGCCGTTCCACAGCAGGTCGACGGGCGCGCGCAGTACGGAGCGCACGAGCGTTTCACCGTCCATGCGGCGTTCATTGTCGGCCACGCCGAGTGCGGCGGCCGCGGCTGGCTGCAGCTCGATGGACTTGATGCCGCGCGGCACGATGAAGCCTCCCTCGCTGAGGAGCGATGCATCGTAGTCGAGCCAGCTCGAGCGGCCGAGCTCGAAGAGGCGCTGCCGTTCGGCGAATGACGCCGCCGCGTCGGGCGTCGGGTCGACGAAGATGTGGCGATGGTCGAACGCGGCAATCAGCCGGATCTCGGGCGAGAGCAGCATGCCGTTGCCGAACACATCACCGCTCATGTCACCGATGCCGACGACGGTGAACGGCTCAGTCTGGGTATCGATACCGAGCTCGCGGAAGTGGCGACGCACGCACACCCACGCGCCGCGGGCGGTGATGCCCACACCCTTGTGGTCGTAGCCGTTGGAGCCGCCCGATGCGAACGCATCGCCTAGCCAGAATCTGTACTCGGCCGCGACCTCATTCGCCACGTCGGAGAACTTTGCCGTGCCCTTGTCGGCAGCGACGACGAGATACGGGTCCGGGCCGTCATGCACGACCAGGTCGGCGGGCCGCATGACACCCTGCTCGCCGAGGTTGTCGGTGACATCGAGCAAGCCGCGGATCAGCGTGCGGTACTGAGCCACCACTTCAGCCGCAGCCGCCTGCGGATCGGAGCGGTGGCGCCGCACGACGAAGCCGCCCTTCGAGCCCGCCGGCACGATCACGCAATTCTTCACGGACTGGGTGCGCACGAGACCGAGCACTTCGGTGCGCAGGTCATCCGGCCGGTCGCTGTGGCGGAGCCCGCCGCGCGAGACGGGGCCGCGGCGCAGGTGCACGCCGGCCATGCGGGCCGACTGCACCCAGACTTCGGCACGCAGCCGGCTTGGCACGAGCGACTGCAGCTGCTCGCTCATGATCTTGATGGAAATGTACGGAACGCCGCCGGACGTGCGGGTGGGGTGTGCGCCGCCGTTCAGGAAGTAGTTGGTGCGCACGGTGGCGCGCAGCAGGGCGAGCAGATGCCGCAGCGCACGGTCCTCGGCAAGCGACGTCACGTTCTCGAGCGCAGCCATGAACTCGCCGCAGAGCGAGTCGAAGCGTTCCTCCCGCTCGGCCGGATCCGTCGAGGCGTGCGGATCGAACTTCTGGATGAACATCGCCACCAGCAGCCGTGCCGCGTGCGGATGCTTGCGGAGCGCGCCTGACAGTGCCACACGCGCCGGTGCCAGCTTCAGCTGGAAGGCGTACTCGCAGTACGCGCGGAGCACGTCGACCTCACGCCACGCCAGGCCGGCATGAAGCACGAGCGCATTGAGGCCGTCGCTCGTGGTCTCGCCCGCACCGACGGCCAGCAGCAATTCGGCGAGGACGGCGCCGCGCGCATCGAGATCGATGGGCTGCCGGGCGGCGTCCTGGACCGCGAAGATATAGATGAACGTCGCGCCGCCGTCGCCCGTCGCTTCGAACGGGCTCATCGAAAGGACACGCAGGCCGGCATTCTCGAGGCCGGGCATGACGTCGGACAGCACCAGGCGTGTGCCGCGCATGTAGACGGTCAGGCGTGTCACGCGCTCACCGCCCGCGGGCTCCGCATGGCTCAGCCGCAGGTCGACCGCGCGACCGGCGGCTTCCATGGCTTCGATCGCTTCGATATCGGCGACCGCGTCTTCCGGCTCCGTGGCGGCCTGATATCCTTCACTGAACGCCGAACCCCATCGTTGCGCCTGGCGGTGTGCGTCCTCCGGCGAGTGAGTGCGCGCGAGGCGGACCTCGAGCACATCCGCCCAGGTCTGGATCAGGGACCGCACGCGCTGCTCGATCTGCGCGGGCGACACATCCTTCAGCCGGTCGGGCGAGGCGGCGAACTGGAAGTGCAGCCGCGCCTGCTCACCGCCGCCCATCACCAGGTTCGTGTTCAGGAGCGTTGCGTTGAGCTGGCGCATCAGCTCGGTCTGAATGCCGCGCCGCGCACGTCCCGAGTAGCGGTCGCGGGGCATGATGACCATGACCGAAACCGTTCGACCGGTCGGGTCAGGCCGCAGCATGACCTTCACTTCATGCGTGTAGTACTGCGTCAGGATGGCTTCGATCTCGCGGCCGATGTCGACGGCCGTCGCCAGGAAGAGCTCCTCCTTCGGCATCGAGTTGAAGATCTTGATTGCCTCGCGATAGTTGTGCGAGTCCTCGCGCCAGCCCGATGCATGAAGGACGAGTCCAAGCTTGTGACGGAGGATCGGGATGTGCTCCGCCTCCTCCTGGTAGGCCCGCGCTCGGAACAGGCCCAGGAAATGGCGCTCGCCGAGAATGCGGTTCTGCGCGTCCACCGTACGCACCGCCACGGTATGCATGCGCACGCGCCGGTGGACGGTCGATTCGGCATCCGTCTGCGTCACGGTCAGCAGGCGCGGCGGCCAGCGGTGCACGCCATCGCTCGACATGGGTGCGCCCTCGGCCGCCGACGCTTCCGGCTGGGGTGGACGTTCGGTCGCGTCCCGTATGCGGTCCGCCCATTCCGGCTGGCGCGCCAGGCCCAGGCTCAGATTCGATGACGCTCTCTCGCTGTTGCCACCAGCGACGGCGACCGTGCCCGAGTCGCAACAGGCCAGGAACACGAAGTTGGGCCGCAGCCAGCGCAGGAACTCACGGGCCTCGCGCGTCTCCGACTCGCGGCCGGGCAGCCGGTGGATCGATTCCTCCAGCATCGTGGTCGACCGGGTCAGGGCGTCCATGATCGGCCGGAAATCCGTCGTCACCGCCACCACGTCATCGAGGCTGGACTGGAGGCCTGCACGGACATCGTTCACCGCAGTCTCGGCGAGACGCGCGATCTCGCAGTGCACGATGGACTCGAGCGGTGCGCCCGCAGAGCCGGGCGCGATCGAAACGATCGCGCCGTCGGCGCCGCGTACCACCTTCAATACGGGGTGCAGGAAATGCTCGACCTGGAGCTGTCGGTCGTGCAGGTATTCCCGGATGGTGCTCACAATGAACGGTGCTTCCGCCGCGTGCGTCCGTATCACCGTAACGGGCGCGCTCCATGGCTCCTGTTCCTGCTCCGGGCTCAACACGCTCACCCGCGCCCCGGCCGGCGCCGCAGCCTGCATGTGGCGGAATGCGGACATTACGAGCGATGCGACCGTCGTGGCACTGCGCTCGGCGAAGAACTCCGCTGTCGCGTCGGCCAGAAAAAGCTCGCCGAAACGCACCAGCAGAGCCGCCTCACCAGGGCCGGCACGTTCGCGTAATTCCGTCGCAACTGCATCGAGCAATGAAACGGCGGGTCCTTCCGATCCGCCGATCGGTTCCATGTCCACTACCCCACGCCTCTCGGACGTGCTCATCCGGTCCTTCTCCTCATTGCTGGACTGCTGTCGTACGCGACGGAAGTTACCTGAAGCGGGCCGAGTCTGCGAGGTGTGGCGGCCGCACGGGGGCGCGTGGACGATCCCCCGGCAGCGTATCCCATCAGGATCAGGGTGGTCCCGACACGGAGGCCGCCGCTACGTCGTCCTCTCTCCGGACCGGCTCGGAGCGCTATCTTTCGGGTGCCGCACCGCGGACCCGCGCAGGCATGCATCTGAAGCAGGATATCGCATGATACGGTCAATCTGCCGTGTAACACCGCCCGGACTGGTCATGTTGTTCGCTCCATCTGCCGTTCTCCTCGCCGCTGCGGCGCTGCCGCTGCAAGCGCAGGAGGCGCCGACGTGCGGCTGGCATTTTCTGGATGGGCGCGCATCTCCGCCGACCCTGGATCAGCTGCTTCAGCGCACGGAGGGCCTGAGCGCCCGCCACCAGGAAGCCGTTGCGGAGATCCGTGAATGGATCACGGCGTGCGATCACACGGCCGCGCGCCGCGCAGCGATGTCGCTGCGCAATGAGCGACGCCGCACGAACTCCACCGATCCGTTCCTCCGCGCGCTTCTCGGGTTCGCCCTGGTACGCGGCCCGGATGTGCACGTGCTGCACGCCGAGGGCGCGCTGCTGCGGCCGGTGAACCGGCACACGAACGCGGAGATAGAGGGCGTGCGCCTGCTGACGGCGGTCGCTGCGGAAACCGGATGGCCTGAGGTCGTGACGGAACTGGCGGCGGTGGCCGTGGCGACGGGCAAGTCGGAGAGTTTGAAGAACAGTGCGGAAGCGCTGCGCGAGGTGCCGGCGAACCTGCGTGATGCCTCGTACTGGATGGCGCTGGCCGAGGTCGAGCTGGCCCGGGGCGACGCAGCGGCGGCGCGCGCGGCGGTCGAGCACGTGACACGCGAGGATCCTCGCGCGCAGCGCGTGCTCGGCATCGCGCGCATGCTCAGCGAGAGCGACCCGGCCGCGGGCGCGGTCATCTACCTGAACGGCCTCGAGCAAGCCGCCGACGAGGCACTGCATCGCTATTTCGATGATCTCCGCCTGCTGCTGAGCGATGAGGAACTGGCGGAATGGAATGCGCTCGAGGATGGACATGCGCAGTGGATCCGCAGGAAATGGGAGTGGCGCGCACTGCTGTCGGGCATCCGCGTCGCGGAACGACTGGCGGAGAATCAGCGCCGTCTCTCGGTTGCGCTGAAAAATTACCGCCGCACCTCCTATCGCGGCGCGCCGGCGCCGACCACGCTGTGGACGGATTCGCTGATGCCCGACCCGATGCTGCTGGATGATCGCGGCATGATCTATCTCCGGCACGGCGCGCCGACGCACGAGCTGCGCATGGTCCGCAACAGCTTCGGCCCCGTGGAGGCGCAGCGCATTGCATGGACGTACTCGCGGCCCGGGCCCGTGCAGCCCGTATTCGAGTTCGACCGTGGGCCGGATCGCGCCGACTATTTCCTGGCGGAGCCGTACCCGATCTGCCGAGGGCGGCACGTGGGCACGAATCAACGCATTCGCTTCGACTCCGTGGGTCTCGGGTACCCCGTGCCGGGCGACATGGTGGACTGGTCGACACGCATTCACGCATTCGATCCATCGCTTGCCATGTATTACCGGAACTGCGATCGCGGTCCCGATATCGCACAGCTCGCATATGGGCACCTGCGCGCGGAAGCACGCGCGCACGGCGCGGAGATGCTCAACAGCGAGAACGCCGCACCGCGCCTGCGTCATCCGCTCACCGCATCGATGAACCTGTACGCCTTCGAAGCAGCCGGCGCCACGGAGCTGGTGGCCTACATCGGCGTGCATGCCGGCGAGCTGAGCCCCGCCAGCTCACGCGTGCCGCTCGCGTATGCATTCCGGATCCTCTTCGCGGCCGGCGACCCGGTGACCGAATCGATCGCGCGGCGGGATACGGTGATCGCGTTCACACAGACGACACCGCTGCCGGAGGATGCCGTGGTCGGTACCGCCGTTCCGCTTAAGCTGCAGCCGGCCGATGCCGCCCGCATCACGCTGTCCGTCATCAACGGCTACGACTCGCAGCAGGGTCAGGTGCTGGCCACGAGCCGGGACATCCCGTCGTTCGCGGGCAGCGCACTGAGCCTGAGCGACATCGTGATCGCGCAGCCGCGCGACGGCGCCTGGATCCGCGGTGCGTCGCGGCTCGCGCCCGCGCAGGGGCACGCCTTCCTGCAGGAGTCCGCGTTCCGGCTCTATTACGAGATCTACAACGCCACGGCGAACGATCCGCTGACTGTTCGGATCCTGGTCGCCCCGGGTCGCGATGAGGGCCTGCTGGCTCAGCTGACCTCGCTCATCTCGAGCCGGAGTGCGCTGTCCATCGATTTCACCGAGGACGCCGTCGTCGATCCCGATGGCGTCGTGCGGACGGACCGTGAAGTGGAAGCAGAGCTGCAGCCGGGATCGTACGTGGTGATGATCACTGTGACGAACGGGCGCACGGGCGAAGTCGCAACGCGCGAGACGAACCTGGTGATCGTCGACGGCGGCTGAACCGCCTCGCTGCGTATATGTCTCGCCATGAGGGGCGCCGTTGCGGTTCGGCCACCCCCCCAGGCTCCACTATTCGTGCTGCCGAACGTTACAGCAGGGCCGCGTCGAGCCGCTCCTTGAGCATCCCTTCGAGCACGCCGTTCGACACGCAGTGGATCGTGCCCGACCGGCTCGGGTCGGTGAGACGACCCATCGCCTGCACATCCACGATCAGCTCAGCACCGCTGCCTGCCGGCCGCGGCTGCACCGCGATACCGAACTCGACACGGTACTGCGTCGTCGAAGCCATGCCGGTGCCTTCATTGGTGCAGCGGAACATGGAGAGCACCCGCTGACCGCCAATGGACGACAGCCTCACGTCGGGGCTGCCATAGATGCGCGAGCGCGCGTCGATCACCCCTGCAGAAATGCCCAGGCCCTGGAACACGGACGGCATCACGCGCCATAGTTCGTTTGCCGTCGCGGTGCGAAACGTGAGTGTGGAGGGCTCGGCCCGGTCCAGATGGACCTCGGAGCCGGTGACGCCGGACGGCGTCCCCGACGCCATGCCAGGCGCGACCGGGCCGCAGGCCGCGAGCAGCACCACCAGTCCTGTCGCTGTCACGCCGATCATTCTCTCGACCATCCGGCAACCTCCGTTCAATGGCAGGGGGTTCGCCAGGAAGATATGGTTGCGAAGGTCGTGAAATGCCAGTCCTGCGTAACATCCGTGCAGCGGGAAAGTCGAGTGAGCGAACGGTCCGGAGGCGGCAGGCACCGAGCGCCGAAGCCTGCCCCTCCGAAACCGCAGCCGTGGATCAATCGTCGAATTCGATCTCGCTGACGCCGTTCTCGATTTCGACCTCGAACTCGATCACCTGACCGGTGAGCGTGAAGTCGAGCGGCGCCAGGTTGCGGACGGTGCCGTCGCCGTTGCGGAACAGCATGTCCGGATCAATGCGTACGGTGAATGCAGGGCTGCTGCCCGTGCCGTCGATGACGACGGGCGGAACCAGGTCCATCTCGATCTCGATCTCCGCTTCGAAGTACACCCGGAACGGCAGGGGCGAACCCCCTGTGGGCGTGAAGCTGCCGACCACGAGTATGCTCGCGTCGCGCGGCCAGTCGGGGAACTGCGCAAGGATCTGCGTACGCATGTCTGCGATCTGCTGAGCCTTGGCCGAGTCATCCTCGTCGTCATCGTCCAGGTCCTCAATCTCGAAATCGAGCTCGTGGTACGTGCCCGCAGGCACCGTGTGCTGTACAGCGATCACGCCCGAGCCGTCGAGTGGTACATCGAGAAACGCGGGCGGTGCCTCGAACTCCTCGCAGTCGTCATCGTTGAAGTTGAGATCACACACATCATCGTCGCCCTCGAGCTCGAACTCGGCGACAATGAAGTACATCTCGTCGATGCGCAGCGTGCCGTTGCTGCCTGTCAGCTCCAGTGAGCTTCCTTCCACCGAGCCCTGGGCGGGAGCGGGTGTGACGGCGGCGAATCGTACTGCCACCCGATCCGTGGCACCCGGTCCCGTAGTGTCGCTGCACGCACTGGCCGCAAGAACGCACAACGCTGCGGCGCCTGCACCGGTCAATCTGCGATCGATCATGAACCCTCCATCTGGTTTCTGAGTGAGTGGCGAACTGGTACGAAGCAGGGGCAACGGGCATTCCCGGTGTGCTCCGACCGCTCATTTGCGTTGTGCCGCTGTGCATTCCGGCGGATTTCCACGCCGGAACGGGTATGCCTGTCGGAGGGTTTCGTGTAGCGCTATGCTACAGCGTGTCCATTTTCACAGCGGGGACCTGATGTCGCAGCCCGGGCCTGCCGGGGCGCCGATGCTCGCCGTGCTTCAGCGCGGCGAGTCCTTCGCCGCTGTCTGGCGCGAGCTCGCGGAAGCCGCGGGCGCGCGACTGGAGTTTGCCAGCGAAGCGGCGGGGCTGGAGTCGCTCGCGTTCGCGTGTGCAGTCGTGGCGGCGGTGCCGGGTGAGGAGGAGGAGGCGCCGGACCGTGTGCGGTCGCTGGAGGCCGCGGGCGCGCGCGATGTAGCTGTAGCAGGTGCGGCGCCCGAACACAGACTGGCGGTGGCGGCTTTGCGGGCGGGCGCAGCCGAGTACTTCGCGCTGCCCGGCGATCTGCCGGCACTGCGTGCGTGGGTCCTCGATCGCGTGACGGCCGCGCGCGCTCGCACCGCGGCCGCGGAGCTGGCGGTGGAGGAGAGGGAGCGCTTCGATTTTTCGGCGCTGATCGGTGAGAGCACCGAGCTGAAGGAAGCGCTCAGGGTGGCGTCGCGCGTCATTCCTCGCGGGAATGCCACCGTTCTGCTCCGGGGTGAGACGGGCACCGGCAAGGAGCTGCTGGCCCAGGCGATCCACCTCAACGGTCCGCGGGCGCAGGCGCCCTTCGTCGAAGTGAATTGTACAGCGCTGCCGGCGACACTTCTGGAGGCGGAGCTGTTCGGGTACGAGAAGGGGGCGTTCACCGATGCTCGCGCCGCCAAGCCGGGTCTCTTCGAGGCGGCGAACGGCGGGACCATCTTCCTCGACGAGATCGGCGACCTGCCACTGGAGCTTCAGGCAAAGCTGCTACGGACGCTTCAGGAGAAGGAGGTACGTCGTCTCGGCAGCGTGCGTTCGACGCGCATCGATGTCCGGATCATTGCCGCGACGCATGTGGATCTCGAGCTGGCCATACGCGAGCGCCGCTTCCGTGAAGACCTGTATTTCCGGCTCAATGTGGTGCCCATCCATCTGCCGCCGCTGCGCGCTCGCGGCCACGACGTCCTCCTGCTGGCCGAACGGTTCCTGAGCGTTTTCGCAGAGGAGTACGGTGTTTCCGTCCCGCCGCTCGATGAGGACGTGCGCCGCGCCCTGCTCGGCCACGACTGGCCCGGGAATGTGCGTGAGCTCCGTAACGCACTCGAGCGCGCCGTCCTGCTGGGTGACGGCGAGCTGCGGGTCGCCGATCTCTTCAACGCCCCCACCACAGGCGCGGTCCGGACGGGGACGGAGCTGCCTTTCCCTGCCACCATTGCCGAGCTCGAGCGAGCCGCCGCCCGGCTCATGGTCGAGCGCCTCGACGGCAACAAGAGTGCGGCGGCCGAAATGCTCGGAATCAGCCGAACTCGTCTGTACAGGCTGCTGGAGGCCGGGCAGAACGCGGAGCCGGAGGAGTGATGCGAGCGCCGTGTAGCGTCCCGCTACAGGTGTCCCGAGACATGACACTGCGTGCGGCCGGCTCCCGCGTAACCGCGCGACCTCCGGCCGGGTACGCGCCGTGCCTCCTCACGCACCGGCAGCACGCATCCGAATCATAAGAGAGGGAATGGCAATGAGGGCAACACGCTGGTGGCTTCTGCTCGCGCTGGTCGGGGCCGGGTGCTCGGACAGCACTGGTCCCGAACCGGGGAAGGATGAATCCGAGCTGCAGTTCGTCCGGTTTCCCGCGACGCCGCCCGTTGAGACGCTCCAGAAGAGCTTCTGGGCTGTGAAGGGTGACGACCGCGAACTGGAAATCCGTTATCTGCCGGATGAGCCGGGCGGGGAAGGCGAGGAGTTCCTCGAGTTCCGTGTGCCCGCAGAGGGTCTGCTGCGGCGGCCCAACGGATCGTCTTTCGCGGAGGGCGATTCCGTCCTGATCACGGTCACACTCAGTCAGGACGGCCGCTTCCTGTTCGATTTCCAGCCGTCCGGTCTGCAGTTCGATCCGAAGCATCCGGCGCGCCTGGATGTCACGTACCGCGGCGTGGATGACGATCTCGATGGTGACGGCGATGTAGATGGGGATGACGACGACCTCGAGTCGCGGCTGCGCGTCTGGAAGCAGGAGCGGCCGGGCGAGCCGTGGTTCCCGATCGGCACACTTCACATCGAGGATTTCGACGAGATCGAAGGCGAGATCACCAGCTTCACGGGCTTCTGCATCGCCGGATGATGCAATGAGCGAAGGCGCTGCCGGCTCCGGTGACCTGCTGTCGCGTGCACGCGCGCTCGAAAGCGAGGGCAGCTACGCTGACGTCGCGCGAATGCTCGAACCGGTCGCGCGTGAAACGCTGCTCGCCGAGCCCGAGCTCGGCTACCGCCTTGCCTACGCGTGGCGCCGGACGGGAGCGTCTGCCGATGCGCTGCGCCTCTGCACGGACCTGGATCTACCCGTGCGCCGCAGCGCCGCCGACTGGCTGATCCGTCGCAGGCTCAACCTTGAGGCGATGCTGCGCTTCGACCACGGCGATGTCGCGGGCGCCGCCGCTCTGTGGCAGGCCGTCGTCGAGCATGCCAGCGCTGCGGGCGATCAGGCGCTGCTCTCGGCCGCCCACAACAATCTGGGAATCGTGCACACGCTTCACGATCACATGGAGGAGGCAGTCGCCGCATATAATCGTGCGCTGCTGGCCGCACGTCAGACGGGCGATCGGCGCGGCGCCGCCCAGGCCCATCAGAACCTGGCGATCATCTTCCGAGAGAAAAGAATGCCGCTGGAGGCCGATGCCCATTTCAGGCAGGCCGCGCAGGGCGCGCTTGCGGCCGCGAGTGAGGACGTGCGCGGCCGCGTGGAAGAGGAACGCGCGCTGCTGCTGCTCGACCTTGCCGATGTCCGTATGGCCGAAGCGACCGCTGGCCGCGCCCTGCGTATCCTGAAGGGCATCAATGACGTGAGCGGTGAGGGCGAAGCGCACCGCGTGCTCGGCATTATCTGTCTGCGCCGGCAGGAGAACGAAAAAGCCCGCGAGCACCTGCTGCGTGCGCTCGATCTCGCCGCGCGCGCTCACAACGCATTGCTCGAGGCGGAAACCTTCGAGGCCATGGCTGTTCTCGCGACACGCGTAGACGGAACCGACGCGGCACATACATTCCGCGAGCAGGCAGAAGAACGCTTCGTCCGTATGCACGCGGAACCGTGGGGCCGCCGTATACGGGCGCGCACAACGGAACTGGCCGCGCCCGTTTGAGCCGGCGTTCCATCCCGGGGCCATCGCATCGCCGGGAAGTGAGAGTTACCTTGTCTTCAGTCCACTGATCGACTTGCCGGCGGGTCCTCCTGGTGCCGCCGCACAGCCGACGCGTTCGCGTGGAGGCACCATGACGACCCCCAGACTCAAGCACCACCCCGCGATTCGAGCCCTGTTCGTGCTATGCCTGGTCGCGTTCGCCGGCTGCTCCGCGCGCGGTGCTTCGACGAGAGACGGCGCTTCCTCCCGCCAGGACGGTCAGGAGCCCGGCGGCCTCGTTCTGACGCAGCAGGACATAAGCGAGATGGGCGTGCGCGATGCCTATCATGCCGTCGAGCGCGCCGCCACCCATCTGAAGATCCAGCGCACCCGTGAGGGATCGCCGGTGAAGATCACGCAGCGCGGTGTCTCATCATTCCTGCTGAGCGCCGACATCCTGGTGGTCGTCGACGGGACGCGAGTTCAGACGGTGGTGGACCACCTGAAGAACATTCCGGCCGAGTCCATCCTTTACATCCAGATCCTGAACGCGCGCGAAGCGTCGGCGCGCTACGGCTCGGAAGCGGGCAACGGCGTCATCATGGTGCGCACTGCAGCCATGTAGCCGACGGGGCGCATTCTCCGACGCCTGAGCAGGGTCGATGCCGCCCACGCAACGGAGCCGCGCGACGGTCCTGCGCCGGCTCAGCCGACCGTCGTGACGACGATCGCGCCTTCGGCGTGATTCGTACCGAACCGCGTCGTCGCCTCCCTGGAGTCCAGGAAGCGGGCCTCATGAATGGCCCGCACCTCAAGCGAGCGCAGATCCGCCGTCCCGCCCAGCAATATACCATCCACATAAACGCGCAGCCCGCGTTGCTGCTGTGACGATGCCCTGACCGACGACTGGCCGCGATTGCTGCGCAGCCACTGCGGCCGCAGCTGCCGGATGGCGTCGAACGCGTTCATGTGCTGGTAGTTCGTGAGCTGCTCTGCGGTGAGCAGGTCAGGCGACGCGTAGGTACCGCCGCCGCTGGACGCGCAGCCCGCCAGCAGCGCGAATCCCGTCGCGAGGATGAGTCTTCGCCAGGAACGCATGGTATCCCCCGATCGATGACGAGGAGTCTATCCTTTAATTCTGTAGTCGAAGGAGCAGCGAGACAAGGCGGGACCTCCGGAGTGCGCAAGGCAGCCGGGACGAGGCAGCGGTCCTGCGGGACGAACGGTTGCCCAGGCGTGTCAGAATAGCGACATTCGCGCGTTCTTAGGTATCGAGGCGGTCCCGGCAAACCGGCTCATTGGGCACGTGTGACGCGGCACTGTCCGTGATGGTGTTCGATTTGTGGGAGTCGCCAGACTCCAGACGCGTTCCAACCCTTCTGCCAAGGAGTTACCATGAGGGCAGTCCGCACGACGCTCATGTCCGTGGTACTCGTCTTCTGCGCCGCCTTCCAGGTTGCTGCACAGACGACGGGTACGGTCACGGGCCGAGTGACCAACGAGGCCGGCGAGCCGTTGATCGGCGCGCAGATCGTCGTTCAGGGCACCAACGTGGGCGGCCTGACGAACGACGAGGGCCGCTTTCTGGTTCTCCGTGTGCCGGCCGGTACGCATCAGGTCCGGGCGGTACTTATCGGTTACGGTCAAGCGACACAGAACGTCACTGTAAGGGCCGGCGAGGCGACCACGGTCGATTTCCGGCTGAGCACGAGTGCAGTGGCACTCGGTGCGCTGGTTGCGAGTGCGGCGACAGGCCGTGAGCAGCGGACGCGGGAGCTGGGCGCTTCCGTGGGCGCGATCGAGGTGCAGGACCTGAATCCGGCACCGATCACGAGCGTGGCCGACGTGCTGGGTGGCCGCACGGAGGGCGTGATCATGCAGGACGTGAACGGCACGACCGGCACGTCGCAGCGCATCCGCATCCGCGGCGCCAACAGCCTGTCCCTGAACAATGAGCCGCTCGTCTTCATCGACGGCGTGCGCGCGAACGCCGATTTCGGCGGAACGTTCGGAGTGGGCGGCCAGCAGTCCAGCCGCCTGAACGACATCAATCCGAACGACATTGCCAGCATGGACATCCTGAAGGGACCTGCGGCCACCGCCCTCTACGGCACGGCGGCAGCGAACGGCGTGATCCAGATCACGACCAAGCGCGGCCGGCCGGGTGACACACAGTGGACGGCGTTCGTCGAGACCGGGCAGATCGAAGACAAGGTCGATTATCCGGCGAACTTCGCGGCGTTCGACATCATCAACCCGAGCGCACCGCAGTTCACGTCCAGCGGCTTCTTCAATACCGTCACGACGTCGAATCCGGGCGGCTATGCGATCTACTGCCCGAACCGGCTCGCCGCCCTGTCGCCGGGCGATCCCGGCTACTGCGAGCAGGAAGGCACGATGTCGTACAACACGCTGATGGACAGCCGGACGCGTCCGTTCGAGACCGGCCTGCGCCAGCGCTACGGCGTGAGTGTCCGCGGCGGTACGGAGCAGGTCCGCTTCTTCGTCTCGGGTCAGCTCGAGGGCGAGGATGGCGTGATCAGCATCAACGAGCAGGACAAGGTGAACTTCCGCGCCAACATGGACGCGCGGCTCACCGAGACGGCTGATGCGAGCGTGTCGTTCGGCTATGCGCAGACGCAGCTGTCGCTGAACAACAACGACAACTCCATTTTCAGCCCGATTCTGAACGGTCTCGTGGGCCTGCCCTACTTCGTACCTGCGGCAGCGGACGCGGAGTTCGATCCGAACCCGGCGAACTACGGGTTCAGCCGCTCGATGCAGCAGCTCGAGGTCTATCCGAACCTGGGCGACGTCGACCGGTACACGGTGAGCACGAATCTGCGGTACCGTCCGACGTCGTGGCTGAGCGTGAACGGAACGGGTGGTCTGGACCTCACGTCGGGACACCGATACTCGACGCTCCAGCCGAACGGGCCGCTCGGTAACCTCGCCGCGTCCTACATGGCCGGATTCCGTCAGTCGGAGCGCTACACGAACTACCTCTACTCCGGCACGGTGTCCGCCACAGGTACGTTCCAGCTGATGCCCGAGCTGCTGGCCAACACCACGGTCGGGGGCAGCTACAACCGCGACAACACGGAAAGCACGTATTGCTACGGGTCGGGCCTCGTGCCCGGAACGGCCTCCTGCGGCACGGTATCCAACCTGTTCTCGCTCGATGAGAACTTCTTCGAGGTGCGCACCGTGGGTGGCTACCTCCAGCAGGAGCTCGCATGGCGCGACCGCGTATTCCTCGCGGCGAGCCTGCGCGGCGATGACAACAGTGCGTTCGGCACGGACTTCGGCTTCGCCTACTACCCGGGCGTCAGCCTGTCGTGGGTCATCGGCGACGAGGAGTTCTTCCCGCAGACCGACCTGCTCAGCACGCTGCGCCTGCGCGGTGCGTGGGGCGCGTCAGGACTGCAGCCCGGGTTCCGCAGCGCGACCACGCTGTTCAGCCCGACTACGGTCGCGACCCAGGGCGGCGATGTACCGGGTGTGTCGCTGAGCGTCACGGGCAACACGCTGCTGGAGCCGGAGCGCACGACGGAATACGAGTTCGGCTTCGACACCGGCTTCTTCGACGAGCGGCTGTCGCTCCAGTTCACGTACTTCAACAAGACGTCGGAAGATGCCCTCATCAGCCGGCGCCTGCCGGGCTCGCTCGGGCTGACCGGCTCGGTTCTGCAGAACCTGGGCAGCATCAGGAACGCCGGCACGGAGCTCGGCCTGAACCTGCGCGTCTATGAGAGCGACCGTTTCGCACTGAGCCTGGGCGCCAACAACACCTCGCTGGACAACGAGGTTCTGGAGCTCGGCGAGGGTGTCGAGGACATCATCTTCAACCGCGGCCTGCAGCGTCATACTGAGGGGCGCCCGGCCGGTGCGTTCATTCTGCCGAAGGTGTCGTTCAATGACACGGATGGGAACGGCAAGCTGACCATCGCGGGGTGCGAGGTCGGCGGCGACCCGGCTTCGGGACTGCCGTGCGAAGTTACCGTGGCCGAGGACGAGAGCTACATCGGACCGTCGCTGCCGACGTGGCAGCGCTCGTTCTTCGCGGATATGCGCCTGTTCGACTTCATCACGATCTCCACACTGTTCGAGGGTCGTGGCGGACACTACACGGGCAACGATTCGGAAGGGTTCCGCTGCGGCTTCCGCTCGACGTTCGGCTGCCCGGCAGTCGGTGATCCGAACGCATCGCTGCACGAGCAGGCAGCATACCTGGCCGATCGCTTCCTCGGCTCGGCCCATCTCTACGTCGAGAAGGCGGACTTCTACAAGTGGCGGGAGCTCTCGATTACGCTGAGCACACCGGACGCCTGGGCGAACCACTTCCGTGCGATCGAGGGCCTGCGTCTGACAGTCGCTGGACGTAATCTCATGACCTGGACGGACTACACGGGCCTGGACCCTGAGACGGTTGAAGGCGGCGGCAACTCGAACTTCAGCCAGAGCGAGTTCAACACGCAGCCGCCGGTGCGCTACCTGATGCTTCGTCTCGACTACTCCTTCTAGCACGGGGAATGAGAATGTATATGAGAACCAAGGGGCGTATCCGTCGCGCGACGGGCCTCGCGCTGGTCCTCGGCGTGCTGGGACTCACGGCCTGCGACCTCGACGACCTGCTGAATGTCGAGGATCGCGATGTGGTGAGCCCCGGCACACTCGATGACCCCGCAGTGCTCCCCGTCGTGATCGCGGGTGCGCTGGGTAATTTCACGAACGCCTTCTCGGGCGGTGAATCGTATCTGAGCGTGAGCGGCGTGCTCACGGACGAGTTCTATTCGTCCGGGACGTTCCCGACACGAACCGCAACCGACCGCCGGGAGCAGTTCCCGGCGGCCAGCGGGAATACGTCTGATGGCACGTACACGGCGCTGCAGTTCGCACGACGTGCTCTGCACGATGCCGCGATTCGCGTGGCCGACATCCGGAGCACGTCTGATCCCGATTACCAGACGCTCAAGGCGCTCGAAGGATATACGATCGTGCTGCTCGCCGAAGGCTTCTGCAGTGCGGTGCCGCTGAGCCGGGAGGAGGGAGGTCAGTTCATCGATGGCGCGCCGAACACCGGCATGCAGTTGCTGGACTCGGCACTCGTACGCTTCGATGCTGCCGGCTCCGCGAACCTCGCTGCGGTGGGCCGGGGTCGCGCATTGCTGGACCAGGGCCAGTATGCTGCAGCAGCCGCTGCTGTCGCCAGCGTTCCCACCGACTGGGAATACCTGGTGGTTCACTCGCAGGCGGGGAGCAGCAACGGCATCTTCACCCTGCAGTCAAACGGTCGGTACGCGCAGTCGAACCTCGAGGGTGGCAACGGTGAGCCGTTCCGGGTGCCGGAAGACCCGAGGGCGCCGTGGACGCAGAATCCTGCGGGCGGCTTCGACGCGACGATCGCGATGTACAAGTCGGACAAGTACAACGACTACTCGGACCCCGTCGTTCTGGCGAGTGGTGTCGAGGCGCGCCTGATCGAGGCCGAGGCGGCTCTCCAGGCGAACCAGTTCGGTCCGATGACGACCATCCTCAATGCCCTGCGTGCGGACGTCGAGGATATCATGACGGACTGGGTGCCGACGTACTCCGACGTGTACGGCACGCCGACGCTCGCACCGTTGACGGCACCGGGCACGGCGGATGCCGCCAGGGACATGCTCTTCTCCGAGCGTGCGTTCTGGCTGTATCTGACCGGGCACCGGCTCGGCGACCTGCGCCGGCTGGTCTATCAGTACGGGCTCGCGCAGAATCTCGTCTACCCGTCGGGCAATTATCACAAGGGCGGCTCATACGGGCCGGACGTGGTGTTCCCGCTGGACTTCGACGAGGCGAACAACAAGCTGTTCACTCACGACATGTGTGATGTGACGTCGGCCAGTATCAACTGATCCGCTGATCGAAGTGGGTCGCAGGTAAGCACAGGAGGGCGCCGGGAGACCGGCGCCCTTTTGCGTGTTCAACCATCGGCCGCGACGTTCGAGCCTTGGCGGCGGGCGTCGTCGTCGCTCTGAGTGTGTGCTACGACACCAGACCCCGCAGCCGACCGACCGCCGCCTCCAGCGTAGGCAACTGCTTGCAGAACGCGAAGCGAATGAGCGTGCGGCCCTGCATCGGATCATGAAAGAAGCTGGAACCCGGCACGCCGGCCACGCCATCGCCGTTGCCGGTTCCGCGCGCGAGCCGGCGCGCGAAGACGTCGTCGGCATCCTCCGATAGGTCGCTGAAGTCGGCCAGGATGTAATACGCGCCGGCAGGTGGTGCGCAGCGAAAACCGGCTGAGACCAGACCGGCGTAGAGGATGTCGCGCCGCTCGCGATAGCCGGCGCACAGGGCGCTGTAGTAATCATCGCCGAGCTGCTCGATGGCCACGGCGCAGGCTTCCTGGAGCGGTGCGGGTGCACCGACGGTGAGGAAGTCGTGGACCTTCCGAATCGCGGCCGTCAGGTCCGCCGGCGCGACGATCCAGCCGACACGCCAGCCTGTGACGCTGAACGTTTTCGATGCCCCGCTGATGGTGATCGTGCGTTCGCGCATTCCGTCGAGCGTGCTGATAGGGATGTGACTGCCCTCGTACACCAGATGCTCGTAGATCTCGTCGGTGATGGCGAGCAGGTCATACTCGATGCAGATGTTCGCCAGACCCTGCAGCTCGTCTCGGCTGAACACGCGCCCCGACGGATTGTTCGGTGAGTTGACGATGATCGCGCGCGTGCGCGGCGTGACATGGGCCCGCACCGCGTCCAGATCCACCGTCGCCGACGAGTCGAGCGGCAGCCACACGGGTCGGGCACCGCACAGGATGGCATCCGGGCCATAGTTCTCGTAGAACGGCTCGAAGATCAGCACCTCATCGCCCGGATTGATCACTGCCAGTAGCGCAGCGGCCATCGCTTCCGTCGCGCCGCACGTTACCGTGATCTCGCGCGCTTCGTCGATGTCGATACCGTATTCCCGCGCATACTTCGCAGCCAGTGCGCGTCGGAGCCGCGGTGCGCCCCACGTCACGGCATACTGGTTCACGTCGGCGCGGATGGCCGCGCACGCTGCTTCCTTCAGCACCGCAGGCGCATCGAAGTCGGGGAAACCCTGAGCCAGATTGAGAGCGCCGGCCTCGTTGGCCACGCGTGTCATCTCGCGAATCACCGATTCCGTGAAGCCGTGCGTGCGCACGGCCGTGCGGTGACGGTCTGCCTCTGTCATTGCTGCCTGTCCGGTCGTGGGTCGTGCGGGTCGGCTCCGCATCGCTCAGGAATGACTCCCGCGAATATGACACGGCGTGCGCCCGGTCGCTAATCGAACGGCCACGTGCCCGCCCCCGCCCGTGACTCACGACTGGTATGGTCGCGGGAGGCACACTATGATGACGCCTCGGCATGGGTCGGGTTCCGGCCCGCAGGACAGGGGCGAATCAGGGAGATGAACAGGCACGTCGCTTTTCTCCGCGGCATCAATCTCGGCCGCCGCCGTGTGAAGATGGACGATCTCCGGCGTGCGTTCGAAGCGTTCGGCCTGAGCGATGTCGCCACCTGGATCGCGAGCGGGAACGTCATTTTCCCGCATTCGGGATCGGGGCTGCAGGCGCTCGAGGCCGGCCTCGAGGCACACCTCGCGAAGTCGCTAGGGTACGATGTGGCGACGTTCATCCGCTCCGTCGGGGATCTGGAGCGGATCACGCAGCTGGATCTGGTGGAACCGGCGCGCGCGGAGGGCTTCAACCTCCACGTGATCTTCCTTCGCAGAAAGCCGGACGCGGGTATCAGGCAGGCGCTCGCAGCGCTGGAGGGACCGGACGACCAGTTTCACGTGCCCGGTCGCGACGTGTTGTGGCTGCGGCGTGGGCGTCTGACCGACTCGCCCGTAAATGGTCGCGAGCTGGAGAAGGCGCTGGGGTCAGCGTCGAGCACGATGCGGAATCTGAACACCGTGAAACAGATCGTCGCCAGATACGCGGGTTGAGGGAACTTGCCATCAGATGAACCGGGTCCGATCGAGGAGGTCGCGGGCGAACAGCTCGACGTCGAGCCGCGCGACCGCCCGCTGATCTTTCGCGATGCCGCCGAAGCGGCCGTCGACAACGGTCTCTCCTACTGGCTGGTCCTGATCCTCTCCGGCGCCATCGCCACGCTCGGTCTTGCGATGAACAGCGCGGCCGTCGTCATTGGGGCCATGCTCGTCGCGCCCCTGCTCGGGCCGATCATGGGCCTGTCGCTGGCGCTCGCCGTCGGGGACTCACGCCTTGCGTTGCAGTCGTCAGTGATTGTCGGCGTGAGCCTCGTGGTCGTGATCGCGACTGCCGCCGGTCTGACGGCTATGCTCCCGTTCCGCACACTCACACTCGAGATTTCCTCGCGCATTCATCCGACCACGCTCGACCTGGGCGTGGCCGTGTGTTCCGGCATGGTGGGCGCGCTGGTCACCATTGCGCGCGGACGCCGGCTCTCGGCCGCCATTCCCGGCGTGGCCGTTGCCGTTGCGCTCATCCCGCCACTGGCCGTCACGGGGTTCGGCATGGCGGCGGGCTGGCAGACCGACGTGGTCTGGGGTGCGATGCTCCTGCTCGGTGCCAACCTCGCCGGTATCGTCCTCAGCGGCGTAGTCGTGTTCCTCCTCATCGGCATGCATCGCAGTGACGTGGTCGAGGCCGCTCGGAAGTGGCACGAGGCTGCACCGCTGAACGGTCTCGCTCGATGGGTCTGCAGCCTGCCGGGCGTGGGGCGCGCGGAAGTTTTCGGCTCCGCTCTCGGCCGCGCCACGCTGGTGCTCGCCTTCGTGACCGCCCTCGCGATTCCCCTGACCGCCGCGCTCAGGGAAGTCGTCCGCGAGGCGCGGGTGCGCGGCGCTGTTGCCGAGGCCGTGCAGCTGCTCGAAGCGGACGGCGCAACGTCGATCCTGTGGCGTCAGGTCGAGCTCGGCCTCGATTCATCAACGGCACGCGTGCGCGTGGCCACCACGGTGGGCGTCGATCGCGACGCGCGCGAAGCGTTCCGACGCCGCGCGACCGAGCTGGCCGGAGAGCCCGTTCAGCTGCGGCTCGAACAGCTCCCGGCTGCCGCCGGCGATGGATCTGCCCTGCAGGCCCTGCTGCGCGCCGGTGAACGGCGCTCCGAGGACGACGATGCAACCTGGCCGGAGACCGTCGCCCGGGCACGCGAGGCCCTGGAACGCGCGGCGTGGGTACTGCCGTTTCCCGCTGGCACGGAGGCCATCGGCGTGACCCTCAGCATTCAGGGTGGCGATGCGCCGATCTCCGCCGACAGCGCGGTGGTGGCCTACCTCGCACCGCAACCGCTGGAGCCGCAGGCGGCGGAGGTGCTCGCAACCACGCTCCGCCGTGCGGTCGGGCACCCTGCGCTCGGAGTCGCCTTCCATCGCGCCGGACCCGCACTGCTGATGCTCGAGCCGACCGACACCACGCAGCTCGCTGCGTTCATCGCCGTACTGCGCCACTACCCCCGCCTGCGTGTAGCCGTCCGCAGCGCCGTCACCGATTCCGTTTCCAGGGAAAGAGTCGTGGCTGCGCTGCGAGCGGCCGGCGTGGATTCGATCACCATGGAGCCGAGCCCCGCGCCGGGTCCGCTGGAGCTGCGGGTGGCGCGTCCGGACGCGACTGGCGTGACGGGCAATCGTATGCAAAATTAGACGCCACCCATCCTGCGGCCGATGTGTCCCGCGCGCCCCTCCGCCGGGGACACTCGTCAGCTCCGACGGCGTCCGCGAGAACCCGCCCATCCGGGAGAGAGAAATGATCCGATTCCGCCATGTGCTCGTGAGCGCGCTGGCCCTCGTCTGCGTTGCGGGACCGCTCACAGCCCAGTCCGCCCGCACCATCACGCTGGAAGAAATGCTGCGCCAGCCGACGTTCGGCAGCTATGCGCTGTCACCGGATGCGCGGCAGGTGCTGTTCACGCGGACGGACCGCGACACGGTGAAATACGAGGGGACATCCCACATTTACCTGCACGACCTCGCGAGCGGCAGCACACTGCAGCTGACGAACTCGCCGAAGGGCGAGAGCCGGCCGGAGTGGCTGCCGGACGGGCGGGTGATGTTCCGGTCGGATCGCGATGGCCGCAACGCGCCGTGGGTCATCTCGCCGCACGGCGGGGAGGCGCAGCGTTTCGTTGCCGACACCGCGGCGCCGGGCGGCGAGTTCTCGCCGGACTACACGCGCATAGCGTATACCGACGACACGGAACGGCCCGACGAAAAGGAATGGGAGCGACGTGTGAAGCGGCGCGACGACGGCTATTTCGCCGAGCACAAGCTCACATACAGCCACGTCTGGGTCTATGACGTGGCGTCGGGGAAGAAGACGCAGCTGACGACAGGCGAGTTCGACCACTCCAGTCCGACTTGGTCACCGGATGGGCGCTGGATCGCCTATGTGTCGAATCGCTCGAACGCGACCGTGCGCGACCCCGGCTACACGAACAACTCGGACCTGTACCTGGTTCCGTCGGATTCCGGCGCGCCGCGCCAGCTCACCACTAATGTCGGCCCGGACCGCAGCCCGAGCTTCTCGCCGGACGGTCGCCGGATCGCGTACCTGTCGAGCGACCGTGCCAACAACTCGGCGGACCAGAACGACGTGAAGGTGCTGGCGCTGGATGGCGGTGCGCCGGTGAATCTGACGGCCGATTACGACTACTCGGTATCGAGCATCGAGTGGTCGAAGGATGGCAGGTACATCTACATCAGTGCCGCAGAGGGGCTGACGCAGAAGTTGTTTCGTGCGCCGGCACAGGGTGGCGAGCTCACTCCTGTCCAGTTCGACGACGACTTCGTGTTCAGCGGCTTCTCGCAGTCGCGTGACGGCGCGAAGTGGCTGGTCACGGGCAGCACGCTCGCCGAGCCGGGACTGGTCTATCTGACGGATGCGGACGGACGCCGCCCGCGGCCGATCCTCCAGGAGAATTCGCGCCTCGGCGAATTCCGCGTGGCGCGCGCCGAGCCGCTGACGTGGAAGGGCGCCGACGGCTGGGACATCGAGGGCGTGCTGCATTACCCCGTGGACTATCAGCCCGGCGTGCGCTACCCGCTGATCCTGCAGGTGCATGGTGGCCCGCACGGCCGCTACACGCGTTCGTTCAACCAGGGCGCACAGCTGTGGGCCGCGCGCGGCTACGCCGTGCTCCAGAGCAATCCGCGCGGCAGCTCGGGCCGCACGTTCGAGTTCAGCAACGCGAACGTGAACGACTGGGGCGGCAAGGACTACGTCGACATCATGAACGGCGTCGACCATGTGATCGCACTGGGTGTGGCGGATCCGGAGCGGATGGCGATCATGGGCGGCAGCTACGGCGGCTTCATGACGTTCTGGGCCGTGACGCAGACGAACCGGTTCAAGGCCGCGATCGGTCACGCCGGCATCTCCGACTGGTACTCGTTCTACGGTCAGACGGATATCCCGAACCTGCTCGAGTTCGGTTTCGGCGGGATGCCTGTGCAGTCGAAGGAGACCTACGAGCGCTGGTCCCCTGTCGAATACGCGGCCAACGTGACGACACCGCTGCTCATCACCCACGGCGAGAATGATCGGCGCGTGCCGATCTCACAGGCGGAGCAGTATTTCCGGACGCTGAAGAAGCTGGAGAAGACGGTGGAGTTCCTGCGCTACCCACGGGAGGGGCACGGCATCGGCGAGCCGCTGCACCGGCTGCATCTCGATGGCGAGCAGGAGAAGTGGTTCGCGCGGTTCCTGCAGCGGCCGTCTGCGGACATGCAGTAGAGTTCGATCCGTGAGCGGCTGCCGGCGTGCCTCCGCGGTTACGTCGTGGCCGCTCACCGGTCGGCGGGGCGGCCGCTCTCGTTCGCGGGGGGCGGCCGCTCATTGCGTTCGCCTCACAAGCCAGCGGGCGATCAGTCCGCCGGCCAGCAGCGCGGCGCCGATGGCGATGACCGGCGGGGTGAGGGACAGCGCGAGCAGCGCACAGCTCACCACGCCGATCGCGGGGATCGCGTCGGAATAAAGCTTTGCCGTCTGCGGCATCCGCAGCGCGGCGACGTTCGCAATGCCGTAGTAAACCAGGATCGTGAACGATGCGGCGGAGGCCACGCCGCGCAGCGTTCCAGTTGCAGCCACGACCGCGGCGATGGCGCCGATGACGAGCACGGCACGGTGCGGTACGGCGTACCGGGGATGGACGGCCGCGAGGAACTGCGGCAGGTCTCCGCGCCGCGCCATGGCGAAGCCCATGCGCGAGAGCCCCAGCAGCTGCGACAGAATGACGCCGAGCATCGCGGTCACACCGCCGATCGACACCACGGTCGCCACCCACGAATAACCGAATGACTGTGCAGCGACCTGAAGCGGCGCGGCCGTCGCCGCCATGCGCTCCGCACCGACAGCCCCCACCGCGATCACGGCAACGCCGAAATACAGGAGTACCGCACCGCCGATCGTGATGATCGTCGCGCGCGGGATCGTGCGGCGCGGCTCGCGCACCTCTTCCGCGAGCGTGGCGATGCGGGCGTAGCCGGTGTACGCGAAGAAGAGAATGGCGGCGGATTCGAGCGTGCCGCGCAGTCCGGCGGGGGCGAACGGCCGCAGATGGGCCGTATCGAACGCGCGGAGTCCGGCAATCACGAAGAGGATCAGCGAACCGAGCGATACCGCGACGATGGCCAGGTTGGCACGGCTGGAGCGGCGCACGCCGAAGTAGTTGAGGACCGTGAACGCCAGGATGGCGGCGACCGCAATGACACGCGGCTGAAGCCCGGGGATGAGGCCATCGACATACGCCGCCAGACCCAGGGCCACGGTACCTGCCGCCGTGATCTTGCTCGCCAGGAACATCCAGCCGGCGGCGAATCCCACCCAGGGATTGAGAACGCGGTAGCCGTATTCGTACGTACCGCCCGATTGTGGGTACTCGGCCGCGAGCTGTGCGGAACTGAGTGCGTTGCACGTCGCGGCGACTGCGGCGACGAACAGCCCCGCCAGGAACGCGGGCCCGGCGATTCCCGCGGCCACACCGGTGACCACGAAGATTCCCGCGCCCACGATGGCGCCGAAGCCTACGCCGACGGCGTCGAGCAGGCCGAGCTCGCGGCGCAGCATTCCGTCCGAAGCCGGGATAGTCACGCGCTGATTGTCTCGCCCGCGCCGGATTTGCACAAGCTGTCCATCGGTTGCAACGTAATTGCATGAGTACCGGCGCCGTACCTCGATCGCTGCCGCGCACCCTGTTCTGCCTGGCGCTGGTCATCTCCTGGCTGATCATGATGGCCTACGCGTGGTCGGCGTTCTCGACCATGCCGACACCCGAGCGGCTCGAGACGTCGCGCATGTCACGCATCCCGACGCTCGGCACGCTGACATGGCTGGGCGCGCGCAGTGCGCTCGAGCTCGCGGCCATGGTGGGACTCGCCTGGCCCGCGGCACGACGCTATGCCACCCGGCTGTTCGTCGCCCTCATCACTCTCGCCGGCTGGTTCTTCGCGACCGCCCCGCTCACACTGACCGGCGTGGAGTGGGTGCACCGTCGCTGGCTGGCCGCGGTATGGGTGGCATTCGTGGTCGCTCTCATCGCCACTGTCGCCGGCCGAATGTTATCGGCTGGAGCGCGACGTCTGCGGGAAGGGGACCGAAGCCGTCGGTGATTGGCCTGCGCATCCACGGGGGCAGTACGTTGTAAGGCACGATCGCACGACAGGAGAGATGACGATGCCCAGCGAACACATGGAATACCGGCACCGCACGGTCGCCGGTCAGAAGCTCCGGCCCGAGACGCTGATGATGGGCTACGGCTATGACCCTCTGCTGTCCGAGGGCGCGCTCAAGTGCCCGATCTTCCATACATCGACGTTCGTGTTCGAGAAGGCCGAGGATGGCAAGGCGTTCTTCGAGCTGGCGTACGGTCTGCGCCAGCCGAAGCCGAGCGAGGAGCCCGGCCTCATCTACTCGCGCATCAACAACCCCGACCTGCAGGTGCTGGAGGAGCGCCTGTGTCTGTGGGATGAGGCCGAGAGCGCACTCGCATTCTCGAGCGGCATGAGCGCCATTGCGACCACGCTTTTGACCTGGCTGCGGCCCGGTGACTGGATCGTGCACAGCGAGCCCGTCTACGGCGGCACCGAGTACCTGCTGCACAAGGTGCTGCCGCAGTTCGGTGTCCGCCGCATCGGGTTCGCCGCCGGCTCCGCCGACGGTCTCGAGCACGCAGTGCGCACGGCCGCAGCGCAGGGGCCGGTTCGGATGATCTACACAGAGACGCCGGCGAACCCGACGAATGCGCTCGTGGACATTGCTGCGTGTGCGGCGCTCGCGCGCGAGCATGCGACACCGCAGCACCGGCCGCTGGTCGTGGTGGACAACACGTTCCTCGGACCGCTGTGGCAGCAGCCTCTCGCGCACGGGGCGGATCTCGTGCTGTATTCGCTGACGAAGTACGTCGGCGGCCACAGCGACCTCATTGCCGGTGCGTGTCTCGGCTCCGAGGAGCTTATCGCGTCCGTGCGGGGCATGCGCACCATCCTCGGGACGATGTGTGACCCGATGACGGGCTGGCTGGTCATGCGTTCGCTCGAGACGCTGAAGCTGCGCATGACCTGCTCCATGAAGAACGCGCGCTACGTGGCCGAGTTCCTGAACGAGCACCCGCGTGTGCGACGGGTGCATTATCTGGGGTTCCTGGAAGAGGAGGAGCCGCAGTACGAGGTCTATCGCCGCCTGTGCCGCTCGCCCGGCTCGACGTTCTCGTTCGAGATCGATGGCGGCGAGGCGGAGGCGTTTCGCGTGCTGAACGCGCTCCAGGTGGCCAAGCTGGCGGTGAGCCTCGGCGGCACCGAGTCGCTCGCGGAGCATCCCGCATCGATGACGCACGCGGATGTGCCGGCCGAGGACAAGGAGCGCATGGGGATCACGGATGGGCTCATCAGGCTGTCGGTTGGTATCGAGCACCCGGAAGACATCATCGCCGACCTGCGACAGGCGCTCGACGCCTGATAGCAGGGAAGCGCATTGCCTTCAGCGGGCGGCGGTCACCTCGGGGTAGATTTCCGCGAGGTCGACGTCCGTGGCCGCCAGGTCGTCGACACACCAGGCGAGGATGCGACGGCGCATATCGTCGGGTACGTCGCGGTGACGGTCGAGCGTCCCGCGGACGAACATCTCCGCATCGGTCTGCAGCAGGTGCGGCGGGTTCATCTCGAACGCGGCACGGTGCTCCTGCATGTATTCGAAACTGCACTTGCGGACGACTTCCCGTAGCTCATCTGCGCTGAGCGGCTCCAGCCCGAGGAAGTCGGCGACGCGGACTACCACTCCCGAAAGATCGCGTTTCATGTCTTCGAACCGGATGAACAGCACGTTCGGCTCCGTCCGCGCCCGTTGCCACCAGCCTGTCACATGGTCCGTCCACGCGCTCCACCACATCGCATCGGAACAGAACCACTTCTCCGTAAGCTCGAGCGGCGGCGCCATCACGCCCATGTTCGTCGCTATGAAGTCGGCGCAGCTTGCGAAGCACGAAGCGGGGTGGCGGGCGACGTAGATGTATCGTGCGTCACCGGAAAACGGACAGGCTGCGGCGGGCAGGTGGGTCTTGATGATGCGTGTCGGCCGCTCCGTCCCGTGCAGCGGCGCGTCGGCGACCGGCACGCTCGTCAATGCTTCGAGCCAGGGAGCGACACCGTAAAGCGTGCGCCCTGATTCCACGATGTCGCCGCGCCCCCGCATGACGACTTCGTATACCACATGCTGCATCCACGTGGTCCCGCACTTCATCTGTGTGACGACGAAGACATCCTCCGGGCGCGGCTCGTAGTCCATGCCGCTCGCGAAGCTCTCGACACTGCATGTGCCCTTCGGACCCGGAACGTCGCGGTGCCGGATGCTGGCCCGATCGTAGGAGAACGTCGACCACCGGCCGACCAGCCACAGCACAGGCCGCAGCAGCATTGCGTGCCGCCGCAACGCAGCCTTGTAGCGCGCCCTGCCGTCCGGGGTCATGCCGTAATAACCGAGTCCGCGGGTCTTCCCGGCACTCCACGCGAGTACACCGACGAGATAGATGAACTGGAGCGCCATGAAGAGCACCGCGGCACCTGCGGCGATCCCCAGCCATTTGAGTACGTCCATCATCGGACCGGCCTCCTCGAAGATTCGGCACCTGCCTTGCGGCACTTCATATTAACGGTCCGACAGGCGATTGCCGAGAAGTTCCGCGCCCGTGCATCCGGAACGGCAGGCGATCGCTGCGCATTTCCTGCCCCCGCAGCCACGGGGCGGCGAAAGCCTGACCGCCCTCGCGGGCTGAATGCCTACAGCCGCGAAGATCGTGGGTGTTTTCTTTGGGTGGAGGATGGGGGACTCTCGTGTCGGAGGCCGTCATGGCGAAGCAGAAGCTGGACCCGGTGGAAGAAGCATCCATGGAATCCTTCCCAGCGAGCGACTCCCCTGCGTGGAGCATCGAGTCTGCGCCGGGCGGGTCGGCACCCGGCCACGGGGAGCGGCCTGATCGAGCGCACGGTGTCGTTCGGAATGGCGCGATCGCCGCGCTGCTCGGGTTTGGGGTCGTGGCTCTGTTCTTTGCCGTCGCGAGCGCTCTCGCCGGGCAGTCGCCGTTTCACATCGCCGCACTGCTGGGCGGCAGCCTCTTCTTCGGGCGGGGTGCGGACGTGATCGTCGAGCCGGCAGCGATTCTCGCCTACAGCGGAGTGCACCTGCTCGTTTTCCTGGCGGCCGGCATCTTCATGGCCTGGCTGGCGCGCATCTCGGAGCACCTGATGGAGGGGTGGTACCTCGCACTGAGCCTGGCGATATATGTGGGAGCCCACGTGGTCGTGGTGCCAGCCATGTTCGACGAGCCCGTTCGCAGCCAGCTGCCGCTGTGGCTGGTGACAGCGGCGACGACCGCTGCGGCGTTGCTCATGGGCGCTTATCTGTGGAAGGCATATCCCGGCCTGCGCACCGGCATGCACGAGCGCGACGACAGAGACTGAGCATCAGCCCCCGGACCTGACGGATGGCGCGTCAGCGACGTGACCGTGATGTCCTTTCGCCGGCTGCGATCTCCCGCTCGACGAGCCAGCTCATCCAGCCGTATGTCGACCAGTTGTCCGGCTTCTCAGGCATCTCGTCGAAGGCGGCGAGGAACACCCGCTCGACCAGATCATCCACGGCAGCCGGCGTAATGTCGCGGCCCTCGCTCGTCAGCTGCCGCTGTGCTCGCCGGGACAACGGGCCGCGCAGCTCGGCACACAGATCCGCGAACGCCTGACGATCCCCGTGACGCGCCGCCTGGAGGCATGAATAGCGGTCGCGTTCATCCTGGCGCACATTGATGCGAACGTCACGGCTGCCGCTCACGTGCACACCGTCGGAACCATACCGACTGTCTGCTGTGGCTTTGCCGGTCTGCCTGGGTTCGAGCGCGACGCGATCGTATGTTCCCAACGGCCACTCCAGACCCTGCACTGCGTCCGACAGGCATGACTCCAAAGTGACGCCAGAGGCGGCGCAGCGCTGTCAGGCGAGTCCCTGCGCGTCTGTCAGGAGATGTGGGGACATTGCGAGGATCGGGCCGGACGATCACATGGAATACGCCTTCACGGAGTATTCGAGCATCATGCGCTGAGTGTTGAAGAACGAGCCGTTCAGAGCGATGCAGCGGATCATCATCTCCACGAACCGGTCCCGGTCCTCGTAATACAGCGGAATGACGGTGTGCTCGAGAGCGTCATAGAGCGCGATGCTGTCACGTTCGAGCGCGTTGCTCCCGCTGACCCGCACCGGATCGATCGCCCAGCCGGTAACGCCCTCGATACATCCCTCGATCCACCAGCCGTCGAGCGTGCTCAGGCTCGGCACTCCGTTCAGGGCAGCCTTCATTCCGCTCGTACCGCTCGCTTCGTGCGGCGGCTGCGGCGTGTTTAGCCATACGTCGACGCCAGCGGTGATCAACGCCGCGAGGTCCCAGTCGTAGTCCGGCAGATACACGATCGTGACGTAGTCCCTCAGCGTGTCGGCCGCCTCGACGATTCGCCTGATCTGTTCCTTGCCGGCGAGATCGTTCGGGTGGGCCTTGCCTGAGTACACCACCTGGAGCGGTCCGTGGATCTCCGCGATCGATTTCAGGCGCTCGGGGTCGCGCACGAACAGGTCGGCGCGCTTGTAGGCCGTGGCCCGGCGCGCGAAACCGAGTGTCAGCCGGTCCTGGTGCAGGTCCACTCCCGTGGTTCGCAGGATGTGATCGAGGAGGCGGCGTTTGGCTTCGTCGTGGGCGTCACGGACGGCATCGGCGGGAATGAGGAAGGCCGAGCGCAGGCTGAAACTGTCGCCGCGCCAGCCGGGAATGTACTGGTCGAACAAAGCGGCGAACGGCGGCGACGTCCAGGTGGGGACGTGCACACCGTTCGTAATGGCCTGAATGCGATATTCGCCGAACATCAGTCTGGAGACTTCGGCGTGCTTCTTCGCCACGCCATTGACAAAACCGCTCAGATCGAGCGCGAGGTACGTCATGTTGACGGCGCCCCTGTGCTGGAACAGATCGGGCCTGTCGATGATCTCCGAGCGGTTGAGAACCGACATGGCGAGGTCCAGCGGGAACTGATCGTGGCCCGCGGCTACGGGTGTGTGGGTGGTGAATACGCAGCGGCTCCGCACGGCGGCGATGTCCTCATTGCTGAACGTTGGTCTTCCTGCTTCGCGGGCTGCTTCGTCGAGCAGCTCGAGCGCGATGAGGGCGGCGTGTCCCTCGTTCAGGTGAAAGCGGCCCACGCCCGTGTGTCCGAGCGCGCGCAGCATGCGTACACCGCCGATGCCGAGGACCGCCTCCTGCAGCAGCCGGTAGCGTGCGTCGCCGCCGTACAGCTGGTGCGTGAGCGTACGGTCAGCGGCTGTGTTCTCCGGCAGATCGGTATCGAGAAGGTAGACAGGCACGACACCTCCGCCATGACCAGTCACTTCATAACGCCAGGCGCGGACGTGGACAGGTCTCTGCTCCAGGGTGATCTGCACGCGGGCGGGGAGTTCGACAAGGAACGCCTCGGGCGTCCAAACGTCCGGTTCCTCGACCTGCTCGCCCGCGGCGTCCACGCGCTGCCTGAAGTAGCCCTGCCGGTGAAGCAGGGTCACGGCGACCATGGGCACATGCAGGTCCGCCGCTGCGCGCAATGTGTCGCCGGCCAGAATTCCCAGGCCGCCGCTGTACGTAGGGATCGCTGACTCCAGTGCGATCTCCATCGAGAAGTACGCGATCCGCGATTGCACCGCGACTGCCGGACGTGCAGGTGTCAAAATTTCCTCCGCTCCCCCTTCACATTCCAGCAGACTCCGGCCATCACGCCGCGCCCCACGCCCTCGCCTTCCGGGGCCGGCTGTCTCACGGTATCAGAGTACGCCGTGTTCTGGAAGGGCGGAGCCTCCGTCACCGCGGGGAGTCACGGATTCCTGACCGCAGGCGACGGGGTGCCGCGCGTCAGGAAATGGCTGATCCGGATGGCGCAAGTCGCGACGTAGCCGAGGTGATATCTCCGACTGTGGGACCCGCACGAGTTCGGCATGATGCAGATGCGTCATTGACGCGGACAGACCAACCCCGGAGGCCGATCATGAGAAAAGCGGAAGATGTTCAGCAGGACGTGCTGGACGAGCTGGCGTGGGACAGCGCGATCGACGCAGCGGGCATTGGCGTAGCGGTCACGGACGGCGCCGTAACGCTGTCCGGTCATGTGCGCAGCTACGCCGAAAAGCGTGCCGCGGAGAAGGCGGCGAAGCGCATCACGGGCGTACTGGCGGTCGCGAACGATCTGGAGGTGCGGCTGCCAGGTGGTATGCAGCGCGACGATACCGATATTGCCGCCGCCGTTGCAGCGGCACTGAAGTGGAACGTCACTGTGCCGCAGGCAGTGAGTGCGACGGTGCAGCGTGGCTGGGTCACACTCGAGGGAGAGGTCGACTGGAATTTCCAGCTGCATGCGGCGGAACGGGCCGTCCGGGACATCCAGGGTGTGCGTGGCATTACGAACAGCATCCGCTTGAGGGCGCGGGCGCAGCCGGAGCAGGTGAAGACGCAGATACAGAAGGCCTTTCACCGCAGCGCCCAGATTGACGCAGATCACGTCAACGTCGCGATCGTGGACGGTAAGGTCACGCTCACAGGCACAGTGCGTTCCTGGTCCGAGCTGACGGAGGCGGAGCATGCGGCGCGCACGGCGCCGGGCGTTCGAGAAGTGGTCAACAATCTGCACGTGGGGAGCTTCGCGACGGCGCTCATCTAGATGTCGGTCGGGTGGTGTTACACAAGCCGCCGCGTGAATGAGGCGGGCACGCCGACGCCGGGCGTGCCCGCCTCATATCGACGGTATCATGCCTTGCCGGAGATCGGCACCTTGCGACCCTGCGCCTTTGCCGTCTTGGGCAGGTGCACTTCGAGCACGCCATTCTCGAAGCCCGCTCTGATCTGCTCGGCATCCACCGTGGTCGGCAGCGTGAACGACCGCTCGAATGCGCCATACGAGCGTTCGACCATGCGGTAGTGCGATCCCTTCTCCTCCTTCTCTTCCTTCTTCTCGCCCTTCATGATCAGGTTGTTGTCCCTGACCTCCAGCTCCACGTCATCCGTGCTCAGGCCGGGCAGGTCGGCGCGCAGGATCACTTCTTCGTCATTCTCCAGCACGTCCACCTCAGGGCACCACCCCAGTCCCTCGGCCATCTGCGGGCCGATGAAGTCGGCCAGCATCTTCTGAATGCGGTTGTCGCCGAACACGGGCTGCGCCCATGCCGACTCAGGGAAACCGGGGCGATAGCGTGTTAGTCTCATGACTTCTCCCAGACTCAGGTGTGAGTCTCCGAGCGCCGGGGAATTCGTATCGAACGCGCGCTCGCTCGCACACGATACGGGTATCGATCGATACCATCGTGTACGGTGCATTCCCCTCAGGCGGAGCAATAGCGGGGATTCTCCCACATGCTGTAGTCGCCATCATCCCTGATCCGGCGCGTTACCGCTGGCTGCATGGGTCCCGTCGTTCCCGTAGCGGTCGGTTATGGCCGCGACTACTGCGCTGCGCGCCAACTCCGGATCCGCGACGGGATCGGTGATGAACCAGCGCTCGATGCCGCGCAGACGCCCGCCGAGCTCGTCGTCCGCAAGGACATCCCGTGTCCAGCGCGAAAAATCTCCCGCCGTGATATGCGCGCGCAGAATGTCGCCCGCGACCGTGCCGATGCCGGCTCTGAATTCCGCGATGTTGCCCGCTGCGCTGCCGCCGTCGTGAGGTCCGAAGAAGAAGCGGCGCTCCGGCGGAACCTGGGCATACAGGTACTTGTGGTGATGCCGTACGTGCGGCAGCGCGCGCGTCGCCGTTTCGAACGTCAGCACCGCCTCGTCCAGGGCGAGCAGCGCCTGGCCCGGCTTCAGCACGAACGGCTGCTTGCTCGCCGCATCCGTACCCCCGTCGGAGAAGGGGATGTGGGCATACCGTTCCGCACCGGGCAGTGCGATGACCGCGTGCAGATTCGAGAGTGTGTGCTCATGTAGCAGAGCGGGACGGTGCGTGATGAGGCAGCATCCGACGCTCCTGACGTCATCGGTTGCCCTAGGCAGCATGTCAGCCCCGAGCAGCTGATCCGCCTCTTCAATGACGACCCAGTGGGGCAGTCCCCGGTCCTGTCGCAGATCGCACAGCGCTGCCAGAGCCTCGCGACAGTACTCCCGTTTCTCGGTTGCGCCCAGCAGCGACAGATCGGCGACGACGCTGCTGAGGCGGTTCCGCAGCAGTGCGGCCAGCCGCGTGGGGGATGGCAGTGGCTCGGTGCCGCCGACCCGGATCACGCCGGGCAGCCGGTCGAGAGCGACATGGTCGCCCTCGGCATCGAGAACGCAGACGTTGTATTCGAGTGCCACCAGGCGCTCGATCAGCAGACCGGCCAGGTGCGACTTGCCCGAGCAGCTTGCGCCAGCGATGAGCACGTTGATGCGGGAGCCCGGCAGACGTGCCGGCTCGCCGTCGGCGGTGCGACCCAGCTCCACGTGCCACCGGTCGGGGTGAACCTCGACGTCGCCATGCAGAACCGGACCGCGCAGGAACGCTGCGACCCCGGCACCGTCCGGCTCCGTCAGGCACAGGTCCGCGTGTGTGCGCAGGCCGGGCACCGCGTTGCCGACAGCGACCCCGATCTCGCAGGCGCGCAGCAGGGAATGGTCGTTCTCCGCATCGCCGATCCCTATGGCGCTGTGTCGCGACAGCTCCAGCAGTGCGAGCGCGTGGAGCAGCCCGGCTCCCTTCGAGACTCCGGCGGGCAGGATCATGAGCGCGCCGCGGTTGTACACCAGCTGCGCTTCGAGCCCCAGCCGTTCGATCTCGCGGAGCACCACTTCGTCGTGCACCGCCTCCGTCGCCAGAAGCACGTGACCGGCGCGATACGGTACCCCTGCGCGACTCAGCGCGGTGCCGAGCTCAGGCGGCAGTCCGTCCGCCACATGCACGATCACCGAGTCGATCGCGACGACGCCGCCGTTCTCCGCCACCACGGCGTCGAAGTGAAGGTCCACTTCCGGAAACACGGCGTGCAGATTCTCCAGACGCCGGCCGGTGCACAGGAGAACCCTGCGGCCGTTCGCACGCAATTCGTCGATTGCGTCGAGCGCGGTCGCATCCGGGCGATCATGCTCCGCGATGGTGCCGTCGAAGTCGACAGCGACCACAGGAAACACGTGCGACATCCGTCCTTTTCGGCACTGGGTCCTGCACAGCCTTCGGCGGACTAGCGGCTGCGCGGTCTGGTACGCTGTACCTCGACGTATCGCGCCACATCACGCCGGACACTGATGGTCTGGCCCGTATGATTCACGAGCAGGATGATGGTATCGCCAGTGTAGCGGCAGCTCCACCGTTTGCCCGGCATGAAGCGCTGCCTGTGCTCTGCATCATCCAGCAGCGACCTGACAATCTCGAATTCCTCGCCTGGCCGGATCGTCGCGAGGTTGTCAATTTCGCCCACATAGTGGGACGTGGCCATCACCGTTCTCCGGCTGGAGGTGAGAGACGGAGCTGCACCATCTCTCAATGTTGCGTCCGAAGACGTCTTCCGCTGTCAGGCAGCACCCGCATCTGCCGTCGGGTAATGGCCGCCGCGATCAGTCGCCCGGGCATGTTCCAGCAGCAGCCGCTGTTCGGCCGCGGCCACGTTCGCCCGTGTCCGATCCACCGCATCGGGTGTGACGGAGATCGAATCGACACCGCATTCCACGAGCAGCCGCGCGTATTCCGGGTAGACCGACGGCGCCTGGCCGCAGATGGAGCACGGCACGCCCAGCCGGTGCGCTTCTGCCACGATGGCGCGGATCGCGGCCACGACGGCGCCGTCGCGTTCATCGAATGTGTGTGCCAGCAACTCGCTGTCGCGGTCGACGCCCAGCACGAGCTGCGTAAGGTCATTGGAGCCGATGGATACGCCCGTTGCTCCGAGCCGCACGTATGTTTCCAGCCAGTAGATGACCGACGGAACCTCCGCCATGACCCACAGCTGGAAGTCACGCCCGGGCTCCAGTCCGCACTCGCGCACCATGGCGACGCACTTCTCGAACTCGCGGCCGGTGCGCACGAAGGGCAGCATGAGATGCAGGTTGTCGTAGCGGGCTCGAACCTGGTTCAGGGCTGCCATCTCCAGCCTGAACAGCTCCGGCTCGCGAATGTATCGCGCACAGCCGCGGTACCCGATCATCGGGTTTTCTTCCTCCGGCTCGAAACGGTCGCCGGCTTCGAGGCCGCGGAACTCGTTCGAGCGAAAATCCATGGCGCGGTACACGACCGGTCGCGGCTGGAACGCGGCAGCGAAGCGCTCGAGCTGCGTCGCCATGCGTTCGACGAATTCGTCGCCAGCGCCACTCTCGAGGAGAAGCCGCGGGTGTCGACCCTCGAGCGTATCGAGGATCAGGAACTCGGCTCTGAGCAGACCCACGCCGTCGACGGCCAGCGCGGCCGCCTCGTCGATGCGTGATGGGTCGCCAAGGTTCACGTAAACGCGGGTTGCGGTCACCGGAGCGGCGGCCTGTACGGGTGCGGGAGAGAGAGGCGCGACGCCGGCATCAGGGGCGGCGGGCAGAGCGCCCTCGAACACGAGACCTCTGGCGGCATCGACACCGACGAGCGTCCCCGAGCGAAGCACACGCGTGCCATCCTTCGTCCCGACCACGCACGGGATGCCCAGCTCACGGGAAACAATGGCGGCGTGTGATGTCATTCCTCCTGCATCCGTGATGATGGCGGCCGCACGACGCATGATCGGCACCCAGTCCGGTGACGTTGCGGCTGTCACCAGGATCTCGCCCGTGAGAAGCTGCTGCGCGTCCGCGGCAGTCGGCAGGTTGCGAACGACGCCGGAGGCCGTACCGGGGCTGGCCGCGAGGCCGCGGGCGAGGACATGCCCAGGCTCGCTCGCGCCGGTATCGGTTGCGGTCATGGTCGTGACCGGCCGGGTCTGCACGAGGTAACTGACGCCCGATTCGATCGCCCACTCCGCGTCCTGCGGCACGCCATAGTGTGATTCGAGGCGGGCCGCGAGTTGCGCGAGCGTCGTGATCTCGTCCGCGCCGAGCACGGCGGCGTCCGCTTCGGCGTCATCGAGATCGATGCGCTCGTTCTCGCCGGACGCCGCGCGCTGGAGCCGGAACTCCTTGTGTCCGATCTGGCTCATGCGCAGACGCCCCGTGCGCTTGTCCACCTCGTAGCGGTCGGGTGTCACCTGACCCGCTACCACGACTTCTCCCAGGCCGAACGCCGCCTCGATCACCACGACCGATGCATCGTTCGTCGCCGGATTCATCGTGAACAGCACCCCGGCCTTCTCACTGTTCACCATCTTCTGCACAACAACGGCAATCAGCGCCTCGCCGGGGACCTGCTGCTTCGCGCGGTAGTACAGGACACGCGCGCCGAATGCCGATGCCCAGCACTGGCGAATGCTCGACAGCAGTCCCTCTTCGCCGTGAACGTTCAGGAAGCTTTCGAACATCCCCGCAAACGAGAACTCCGTCGAGTCTTCGACGGTCGCAGACGAACGCACAGCGACGAACGGTGGCTGTCCGCTCTCGCTCGTCGCGACCTGTGCGTATGCCGCGACAACTGCCTCCCGGACCAGGTCGGGGACCTGTGCACCAAGCACCAGCTCGCGGATTGCCGTCGCAGTGCTCTGGAGCGCCGCCGTGTCCTCCACGTTCAGCTGCTCCATGAGCTCATTGACGCGTGCCTCGATGCCGGAAGCGGCGAGGAACTCGCTGAAAGCTGCGACCGTGACGACGAACCCATCCGGCACCGGCAGTCCCGCGGCAGCCATCTCCCCGAGGTTGGCGCCTTTTCCTCCAGCAGTCGCGACATCGCTGCGGCGCAGCGTCTGGAAGGCCGCCGTGAACGGCTCCTCCGGACGCCGGCCTTCCCCGGGCGCGGCCTGCGTATCATCCGCAGTCTGCATGTCGTCCGCAGTCCCGGAGTCGTGCGCGGCCTGCGTGTCATCCGCGGCTGAGCGTGCGCTTGTGGTCGGCTGTGCGGCCTCTGTTGCCGGAGCCTGCGGGGCGGGGAGTGTGTCGGGCATGGCGGCGGCCTTTCCAATCAGGATGCGATGCTCCTGAAGTAACCTGCCATCCTGCATGCCATGTACCAGTCGGCGGATCCCGCCGGCGGTGTGGGGCAATGCCCGACCTGGCGCGTGCCAACAGGAAGGGCCCCGCGCGGCAGCTGCCGGCGGGGCCCTTCATTCCGGTGCGAGCGACGACTCAGCCGATCATGCCGTCGGGCACCGTAGGTGGTGCCAGCAGAACATTCGACGCAGCCACGAAGAACGGCGGATGATTGCCGTCGCGCAGACGCAGAGCCAGCAGCCGGCTGCCATCGCCGGTCTTGCCGAGCAGCTGCACCACTTCTGCGAGACCGCCCGTGCAGAGCACGTTGTCCCCGACCTTTGGAGAGCCGGCGGCACCATTCACCCAGTCCGGGTGGCTCGCTGCGTCCACGCGCAGATCTTCCGGCGTGAACCTGCGCGACGTATTACCGAAATGTGCCATGCACGCCTCCGCGTCCATTGCCCGGCCGGGCCGGGGCGTCCAGTCGACCACGCGTAAGCGCGTACGGCGACTGTCATGACGCCGTGCATTGAATCTAACACCGTTCCGCTGTTTTGCAGCAAAAAAGCACGACGAGGGGTGTGGCGTCGTGCGGCACACCCCCCGCCCGAGCCCGCTACGGGATGATCGTGACGACCTCACAGCCGGTGTGAGTGTCCAGCGCGTCGATGGTGACCTCGTCGTAGCCGTCACCACAATCCACCACATCGGCGGCGCCGTCGTTCACCAGAATGCGATCGTCGCCCGAGCCGCCGCTGACCCGGCTGGCTTCGCCCGAGCGGGCCATGATGAGGTCGTTCCCATCGCCGCCAATCAGGACCTCCGACGTCCCCGGGCCGGAGTCGAGCAGGTCATCGCCGTCACCGCCGATCAGGACGTCATCGCCGGCGCCGGCGAACAGGCGATCGTTTCCGGGTCCGCCGATCAGGCAGTCATTGCCCGCATACGAATAGATGAAATCCGTGCCACCCTTGCCCATGAGCTTGTCATCGCCAGGTCCGCCATAGAGAAAGTTGAACCCGTCGGTTGCGAGCCTGCTGGTCGGCGCGCCAGCGCAGGAGGCGGTGAGCGCCGCGAACCGGCTGCCGTCGACCTGCTGCATTTCCGGCTGCGTGATGGAGTCCTCACAGGCAGCGAGTGTGAGAGTGATTGTGATCGCGAGTGCTGCACGTTGTACTGACACGGTGCCTCCCTGGATGATTGGATTGAGTCTGTCCAGGAAGGTTTACGGAAGAACGGGCAGCGGCCGGACATGAGGTGGCGACAGTTCCCGCAGGAGCGGCGTGACGCTCACGGTCTATCGTTGATGAACGTGCTGTCCGGACCCCCGCTGCACGATCTCCAATTGCGGCCGCTGCGCGCTATCGCGCGCGCCGCACGATCTCGAGCTCGACCGTCGCGGTCACCGGAAAGTGGTCGGACGGATACAGCCCGTTCTCACTGAAGAGAATGATGCCTGCGTCGAGTGTCCGCCATTCGGGAGACGCGAGGATCGCGTCGATCTTCGCGCCGGAGCGATCACCCGCAAACGCGTGATACGTCCCCGTGTCGAGTGCGCGCGGGTGCACTGCACGGAACGTATCGTAGAGGCGCAGCCCTCCCCGCCCGTCATCGGCCAGAAGGATCCGGAATGCGATGTTGTCCTCACCGGCGTTGAAGTCCCCCATTACCAGCACGGGCTCGCCCGCCGCACGGCGTGCGCTGATGCGTTCCATCAGAAGGCGCGCACTACGTTCGCGCGCGGACTGGGATTCGTGATCCCAGTGTGTGTTGAACACGAGGAACATCGCGCCCGTCGAGCTGTCGCGGAACCTGGCCCACGTCGCGATGCGCGTGATGCGGTTGCCCCATGACATCGAGTTCGGCACTTCGGGCGTGTCGGACAGCCAGAACGTACCCTGATCGAGAACAGCCAGCCGATTGCGGTCATACAGGATCGCGGAGTATTCGCCCTCCTCCACTCCGTCCGTCCGTCCCACACCGACCTCACCATAATGCGGCAGTGCCGCACCGATCTCGTCGAGCTGGAAGCGAAGCGCCTCCTGTACGCCGAGCACCGCCGGACCCTGTTCCCGGATCACACGCAACGTCAGGCCGCGCCGGAGCGGCCACGCGTGTTCGCCGTCCGACGCTGTGCCGTACCGGATGTTGAAACTCATGACCGGCAGCGTCGCGACCTGCGCCGACGCGCGTGCGGACATGACCTCGCGGGGGCCGGTGCATCCCGGGAGGACCGTGAGGAGGATGACCAGCAGTCGGAGCTGTCGGACGCGGAACCCGTTCTGCACTTTGGCCCGTTGCGCTATCACAGTTTTCCGGGGGATGGGGAGGACGGCGGGCTCGAACACATCCGGCGGCAATGCCCGAATGGCCGCAGCGGCCATAATGGGATATGGGTTCCGCGTCCGCCAGAGCCCACCAGAGTCCGTCCGCCAGAACCCACCAGTTACCGGCGGATACCCACTATCAGCGGACACCGCACATCTGTTATTCTACCGATGTCGCAATCACTTCTTCGGAGTATGAGAGTATGCGCACTATTCGCCTGGTGGTTTCACTGCTTGCACTGACTGCCGTTCCGGCCGCGGCACAGGAAACGCCTGCGGAGCGCGAGGGTCGTGCGGTCTTCGAGATGGTGTGTGCAATGTGTCATTCCGTGGCTCCGCCCGCGAAGGCGGCACCGCCGATCTCCCACGCCGCCGCGTACTACCTGCGTAAGCATCCGTCTCCCGACAGCGCGGCAGCCGCGATCGTCGCCTATCTGAAAGAGCCTGCCGCGGAACGCTCGCTCCTGCCCCCGCACGCGGTGGAGCGTTTCGGCCTGATGCCGTCCCAGGGGCACCTGTCGAACGATCAGCTCGGCGCCGTCGCGCGCTATGTGCTCACGCTCGCCGACACCGCTCATGGCGGCGGAGGAATGCAACACCGCGGTGGTGGAATGCCGCACAACGGTACCGGCCACTGAGCTGCGCCGTCTGACGCGCCGGCCCGGGCGCGTCAGACGGACCTGCCGGACCCGTCAGTCACCGGTCGGGCGCGACGGACGTCGCTGAGCGAGCATCGAGCCGAACCTGGGCGCGGTGCGCGGCGGGGGCATCCCGCCGCGCCCGACGCCCGAGCCGCCTCATCTTCCAGGTCATGCCCGACATCACCATCGCCCCCCGCAGGCGAGCGAGCGGCGATCCGCTCTGGCTCCCTGCGGATAATCCCTACATCACTTATTGAGAATCACGACTGGCACGGCCTCACCCGGCATTGCACTTTGACGCAGCACCATGAGTCCATCTCAACCGGGAGACGTTCATGCGTCCGTCGCGTCTCGTAGTCGCGGGTCTGCTGGCTGCTTCTCTGATCGGCACCATTCCGCGTGACGTCGAGGCCATTCCGGCCTTCGCGCGCAAATACCGCGTATCCTGCAGTCTCTGTCACTCCACCATCCCGCGACTGACGCCCTTCGGCGAGGAGTTCGCCGGCAACGGTTTCGAGATGGCTGTACGGGAGCTCGCGCGCGATACGATCGATACGGGCGACCCACTGCTGCGGCTGATGCAGCGCATCGAGATCGCGGTGCGCATGGACCTGTTCGCCACGGCGTCCGCACCGATCCGCAACGACGCCACCGATGTCGACCTGAAGACGCCCTATACGGCGAAGCTGCTTTCGGGCGGCGTCCTCGCCGAAGGCATCAGCTACTACATGTACTTCCTGCTCTCCGAGCGGGGTGAGGTGGGCGGGCTCGAGGACGCCTATGTCCAGTTCACCGATATCGGGCGCAGCGGCATCAGCGCCATTGTCGGCCAGTTCCAGGTGTCCGATCCGCTCTTCAAGCGTGAGCTGCGCCTGCAGTACGAGGATTATCAGCCCTATCGCGTGCGCGTGGGCGACGCGCGCGCGGACCTCGCCTATGACCGCGGCGTCCTCCTCACCTACTCTCCATGGGAGGGCGGCGACGTTGCACTCATGGTCGTCAACGGCCAGGGCCTGAACGCTGCCGAATCGGATCGCCAGTACGACAGCGACAACGCCAAGTCCTTCGGCGCGCGATACTCGCAACAGATCGGTCCCGTACGCTTAGGCGGCTTCGGCTACTTCGGTCGCGAGCGCGCGGAGGGCGAGACTGACCGCATAACCGTCCTCGGGCCTGATGCCACCATCGGTGTCGGACCGCTGGAGATCAATGCGCAGTATCTCTGGCGCCGCGACACGAACCCGCTGCTGCTGCCGGTTGAAAGCGAGTCGACCGTGCACAGCGCAATGGCGGAAGTGATCTGGGGACCGTTCGGCAGCGACGGACGGTGGACAGTCGCCGGGCTCTACAACTGGATCGATGGCGATGCACCCATCATCTCCGTCAGTGCCGGCGAGGAAGAGCCGCTCGAGCGTTACCATACCGCAAACGCGGGACTCCACTACCTGCTCTGGCGCAATGTGCGCCTGATGGGCGAAGCGGGGTATGACATCGAGCGCGAACGAACCCGCTTCACGCTGGGGACCGTTCTGGCGTTCTGACAGCAGATGGAGGTGTCGTCATGCGAGCTGTATTCGTGACACTGATCTCACTCGTGGCTGCGACGAGCGGCCTGGAAGCGCAGAGCGCAGGTCAGAAGATCTTCCAGGGCAAGGGCCTCTGTTACAATTGCCACGGCAAGGATGGCCGCGGCACGCCGCTCGCCCCGAATCTGACCGACAGCGACTGGCTGAATATCGACGGCTCGCTTCCGGCTATCGTCGCTCTCGTCAAGGCTGGCGTACCGAAGCCGTTGAAGCACCCCGCGCCCATGCCGCCCATGGGCGGTGCAAAGCTGAGCCAGGCCGAGATAGACGCAGTGGCGGCCTACGTAAAGAGCCTCAGCTCGGAAAAACAGACCCGGTAGGGGCAGCGGGGCAGGTGCGGCCGCAGCGGCCGGACCTGCCTCGTCTGGCCTTGGCGCGCGGCAGCACGCGATAGCATGAGCACAGGCCGGACTGAGTCGAGGGGCCTTGCGCTGCCATATATGAGTAGTTAATTATATAGTTGTTCAACGCTTCCATTCAGGAGATTGGCATGGGACGCACCAGGTCGCCCCGACGGGTCGGGGCTCGCGCCGCGTTCGCTTCAGCGATCACGATCGGCGCATCAGGGTGGACGCTGTTGTCGGCCGCGCCGGCGTCGGGGCAGCAGGATCCGGTCGCGGCCGTCACACCGGCTCCGGTGCAGCAGCTGCTGACCCTTGCGGAGGCATTGCAGCGGGCGGACGAGGGAGCGTACGCGAACCGGATCGGGGCAGGGGAGGCGGCAGCGCAGGCGGGCGAAGGTCTGGCAGCGTTCCGGGGGATCCTGCCCACCGTGCGACTGGAGAGCGGCTACGCCCGCACGACGGATCCGATCGGGGCGTTCGGTACGACGCTGCGTCAGCGGACGATTACACAGGCGGACTTCGATCCGGCGCGGCTGAACCATCCGGACGCGACGCCGAACTACACGGGCGGCGTGGTACTGGAGCAGCCATTGGTGAACGTGGACGCGTGGCTGGGACGGCGCGCTGCGACGCACGCCACGGATGCGCGTGAGGCGGCGGCCTCGTGGACGCTGCTGGACACGCGGGTGAACGTAGTGCGGGCGTATTTCGGCGCAGTGCTGACGGCGGAGCGGGTGGAGACGCTGAAGGTGGCGCTGGAGGCGGCGCGCAGCCATGTGCGGCAGGCGGAGGCGATGGTGGAGCAGGGGGTCGTGACGCGCTCGGATGCACTGCTGGCGCGTGTGAAGGCGGGTGAAGTGGAAACGCAGCTGATCGAGGCGCAGGGCGACGCATCGCTCGTGAAGCGGCAGCTGGCCGTGCTGCTCGGTGCGCCGGAGGACGTTGCGTTCGAGCTGCCGCGCGAGTTGCCGGCGAGTGAGCGGGTGCAGGAGCTGGATGCGCTGCTGCATGAGCCCGCCGGCAGCGGAGCGGTGGGCGGCGACGTCTCGGCTCGGGCGGACGTTCGTGCGGCGGCGGCGGGGCATGCCGCGGCGCGTGCGGATGTGCGGCGTGCCCAGTCGGCGTGGCTGCCGCGGCTCAATGGCATGGCGCGCTTCGACTGGAACTCTCCCGACCGTCCATACGAGGGTCAGGAGAACTGGAGTGTCGGCGTGGTGGCGTCCTGGACGCCGTTCGCTGGCGCATCGCAGCTGGCCGATCTCCGGGCGACGGAAGGTCGTGAGCAGGTGGCGCGTGCGCAGGCCGAGGCAGCGCGAGCGCAGGCGGAGCTGGAGGCGGCAGCGAAGGAGAATGCGTGGCGCGTGGCCGTCGAGCGTCTCCGCATCGCGGATGACGCGGTCGCGCAGAGCGTAGAGGCGCACCGGATCGTGACAAGGAAGTACGAGGGCGGTCTTGCATCGGTGGTCGAGCTGCTGGGCGCATCGGCGGCAGAGACGGAGGCGCGGCTGCGCCGGTCGCATGCGCGCTGGGATGCCATCGTGCGCGCTGCGGAACGGCTGCAGGCGGCCGGACAGGATCCGGCGCGTCTCGCCGGCTGGTCAATGGACTCCTGATCATGAACAGACGAGAGAAGCGAAACATGAAGACAATGAGTATGGCGGCGGCAGTCGCCGGCGTGGCGCTGCTCGCGGGATGTGCGAGCGATCATGAGACCGTTCAGCCGGGCGAGCAGGCAGCTGCGCCGGAGGGAGTCGAGCTCGTGGTCACTGCCGCGCCGCGCATGTCTTATCTGAATGCCGCGGGGGTGGTGGAGCCGCTGGCTGAAGCAACGCTCAGCACGAAGCTGATGGGTGCGGTCACGGCCGTGCTCGTGCAGGAAGGCGATGTCGTGGCTTCGGGTCAACCACTGCTGCGCATCGATGCGCGCGACCTGAATGCGCAGCGTGCCCGCGTCGAGGCCGGACAGGCGGAGGCGCAGGCAGTGCTGCACGAGGCGGAGCTGCACCTGGCACGCATGCGTGCGCTCTACGAAGACGACGCGGCCCCGCGTGCCCAGCTCGACGCTGCCGAGACCGGCTACAACCGCGCGCTCGCGGGTGTCGCGGCTGCACGTGCCGGCGCGGCCGAGCTCGCCGCCGTTTCATCCTATGCAGAGGTGCGCGCCCCGTTCGCGGGCACGGTCGTCCGGCGCATGGTCGATCGCGGCAGCTTCGCGGCGCCGGGCGCGCCGCTGCTCGTGGTTCAGGATACGCGCCGTCTGCGTGTGTCGGTCAGCGCACCGCCCGACGCCGTGCGCAACCTGTCTCGCGGTGCGGAGGTCACGGCCGTGATCGAGGGTGAAGCTGTGCCCGCGATCATCGAAGGTGTCGTCCCCGGTGGGGCGGGTCTGTTCACCGTGAACGCCATCGTCGACAACCCCGGCTCCCGGCTGCCCGCCACCGGCGCGGCCACGCTCGCGCTCCCGCAGGACATGCGTACCACGATCGTCATCCCGGTCGACGCCGTTCGGCGGCAGGGTGACCTGACGGGCGTCCATCTGCTGCGCGCTGATGCCGTGATCACTCGCTGGGTGCGTCTCGGAACCACAGTCGGCGATTCGGTCGAGGTGGTGAGCGGCCTGCGCGATGGTGATCGCATCATCGTCCCGGCACCCGTACCCCACTCCGCGAACGTTCAGGCCGCACCTGCGGCCGTGGCAGGACGGTAGTCATGGGCATTTCCGGAAGAATCGCGCAGGCCTTCCTGCGCTCGAAGCTCACGCCGCTGGTCACACTCGCGTCCCTCGCGGTGGGCGGGCTGGCCGTGGTCGCGACACCGCGCGAGGAAGAGCCGCAGATCTCGGTGCCCATGATCGATGTGATCGTGGCGCTGCCGGGTGCTGCTCCGCGGGAGACGGAGAACCTCCTCGCGCGTCCGATCGAGCAGCGCATGTGGGAGATCGGCGGTGTCGATTACGTCTATGGCATGGCCGGCGAGGGCTATGCGATGGTGACGGTGCGCTTCAAGGTGGGCGAGGACCAGGAGGAGAGCGTGTCCAAGGTGCACGCGAAGCTCGCTTCCGTGATGGATGAAGCACCCGCTGGAGCCATGCCGCCGATGGTGAAGCCGCACTCCATCGATGATGTTCCCATCCTGACGCTCACCCTGCACGCGGACGAGTACGGTTCCGATGAGTTGCGCGCGATAGCGACGCAGCTTCAGGACGAGATCGGCACGCTGCCCGACGTCGCGCAGACCGAGGTGATCGGCGGACGCGCCCGTCAGATTTCCGTCGAGCTGGATCCTGCGCGGCTGGCCGCGCACGGCGTCACGCCGGGTGAAGTGGCGATGTCGCTGCAGGCGGCGAACGCGCGGCTGCAGGCTGGTGAGCTGGCGACCGGCGACGAGGTGCTGCGCATCGACGTAGGCGCACCGCTCGCGACACCGTCCGACGTCGGCAGTGTGGTGGTCAGCGCCCGCAGTGGGACGCCGGTCCACGTGCGCGAGGTCGCACGAGTGACGGCGGACTACGGCGAGCGCGACAGCTACGTCACGCACACCGGCCACGAGGGTGCGGCGCAGAGCGCCGTGACGATCAGCGTGTCCAAGCGTCCCGGCGCCAACGCCACGAAGGTGGCCGATGCGGTGCTCGAGCGCGTGGAGCAGGCGCGCGACCGGCTGGTGCCCGCGGACATCGGCGTGACAGTCACGCGCAATTACGGCGCAACGGCAGCGGAGAAGGCGGGTGAGCTGATCCTGCATCTCGCGATTGCGACGCTGTCCGTCACGTTCCTTATCGGACTGTTCCTCGGCTGGCGCGAGGCCCTCGTCGTGCTGGTCGCGGTTCCCGTCACGCTCGGTCTCACGCTGTTCGTCTATTACGCGATGGGCTACACGCTCAACCGCATCACGCTGTTCGCGCTCATTTTCTCGATCGGGATTCTCGTGGACGACGCTATCGTCGTCGTGGAGAACATCTACCGCCACATGAAGATGGGTGACCGCTCTCCGGATGTGGCCGCGGTCGAAGGCGTGGAGGAGGTCGGCAACCCGACGATCCTCGCGACGTTCACCGTCATCGCCGCCATCCTGCCGATGGCGTTCGTGTCCGGTCTCATGGGGCCGTACATGCGTCCGATCCCGGTTGGCGCTTCGGTCGCCATGCTCGCGTCCCTGGCCGTCGCGTTCATCGTGACACCCTATCTCGCGCTCCGGCTGCTGCGCGGCCACGTGCAGAAACAGCATGACGCACGTGCCGCTGAAGCCGCCGCTGCCGGAAAGGAAGTCACGCACGCCGCCGTGGAGCCGGAGGAGGATACGCGCTTCGGCCGCTTCTACGGCAGGCTCATGGCATCTCTGATGGACAACGGCCGGAGGCGCCGGTTCTTCTATGGCGGTGTCGCCGCGCTGCTCGTCATGTCGGTCGGCCTGCTCGGGATCAAGTGGGTGCAGGTGAAGATGCTGCCGTTCGACAACAAGAGTGAGTTCCAGGTGATCCTGGACCTGCCGGAGGGCACCACGCTCGAGACGACGCAGGCAGCGGCGCAGGACATTGCGGCCTATCTCCACGGCGTGCCGGAAGTGGAGAACACGCAGGTGTACTCGGGCGTGGCCGCGCCGTTCAACTTCAACGGCCTGGTGCGTCACTATTTCATGCGGCGTGGTGCGAACGTCGCGGACGTGCAGGTCAATCTCGTTGAGAAGCACCATCGCGACCGGCAGAGCCACGCGATTGCCGTCGACGTCCGGCCCGGTGTCGAGGAGATCGCGGCGCGCTACGGCGCTCGTGTCAAAATCGCCGAGATCCCGCCCGGTCCGCCCGTGCTGTCCACCCTCGTCGCGGAAGTGTACGCGGGCGATGATGCGACGCGCGTGGCCGCGGCGGAACAGGTGATGGAGGTATTCGAGGAGACGCCCGGCGTGGTCGACATCGACTGGACGATCGAGTCGCCGCAGCAGACGCGCAAGTTCGCGGTCGACCGTACCGTCGCGGCGCGCGCGGGCGCGAGCGTGCGACAGATCACCGAGACGCTCTACCTCGCCCTCTCGGGCAGCAGTGCCGGGATTGCGCCATCTGCGGATGCGCGTGAGGGCACGGCGATCGTGCCTCGGCTGCCCCTGGAGAGCCGCTCCTCAATCGACGCGCTGCTGGCGCTTCCTGTCGCCACGGCCATGGGCCCGCAGCCGCTGGGTCGCTTCGTGACGGTGCAGGAAGGCGTGCGCGAGAGCAGCCGGATGCGCAAGAATCTGCGGCCCGTCATCTACGTGACAGGCGATGTGGCCGGGACCATCGAGTCCCCCGTTTACGCGATCCTGGAGATGAACCGCAAGCTGGACGACATCCGGGTGAACGGTGCGGAGATCGCCCGCTACAACGCCGTGCAGCCGGAGGAGCTCGATGAGCTCGCCATGAAGTGGGACGGCGAGTGGCAGGTCACGATCGAGGTGTTCCGCGATCTCGGGCTGGCGTTTGCCGGTGTCCTGCTGCTGATCTATGCACTCGTCGTCGGCTGGTTCCAGTCGTTCAAGGTACCGCTCGTCATCATGGCGCCGATCCCGCTCACCCTGATCGGGATACTGCCGGGTCACGCGCTCAGTGGTGCGTTCTTCACCGCCACTTCGATGATCGGCATGATCGCGCTCGCGGGCATCATCGTGCGCAACTCCATCCTGCTCGTCGACTTCATCCAGCTGGCGCAGGACCGCGGCCGCTCCCTGCGTGATGCCGTGATCGAAGCGGGCGCCGTGCGGTTCCGTCCCATCGCGCTGACGGCCGCGGCTGTCGTGGTCGGTGGGCTGGTGATGGTGCTCGACCCGATCTTCCAGGGTCTGGCCGTCGCACTCATCAGCGGCGCCGTGGTCGCGACGCTGCTCACCATGATCGTCGTGCCGCTCCTCTACTGGGAGCTCGCGCGCCGTGAGAACACGTTCGAGGAGACGACCGATGAAGCTGCTGCTGATCATATACAGCGGATCCACGTCGCGGCTGGTGCCTGACCTGCTCGAGGCGCACCAGGTGCGCGGCTATACGCGGCTGACGCCGGCACATGGCGCAGGCGAGACCGGCAAGCGCGAAGGTACGCGCGCGTGGCCGGGCGGTGCGGACGTGTACTTCACAATTGTCGCCGGCGAGCGCGTACCGGAGCTCACCGAGGCGTTGCGCGCCGAGACCGAGAGGCTCGCCGAGGGGGAGCGTCTGCACGTTGCGGTGCTGCCCACAGAAACATTCTTCTGAGGAGTCCAAAATATGTGTGACGATCGGATCATTCGCCGTTTCGCCGGTACGTTCATCCTGATTGCTGCGGCGCTGAGCTGGTGGGTGCATCCCGCGTGGCTGCTGTTCGTGGCGTTCGTGGGGCTGAACCTCCTGCAGTCCAGCTTCACGAGCTTCTGCCCGCTCGAGCGTATCCTCGGCCGGCTCGGGCTGGCCGGCTGCCGGCCGGCAGCCGCTCCGCTGAAGCATTCCGCCGGCGCACCACGTGACAGGGCGGCCTGAGGCGTGCAGAAGCGGGTGCAGTGATTATGTTTGTGGCGGTCAGTCGGAGCTTGCGTTCACCCACGCCGCGGGAATCGATGGCGGATGCAGAGATGAGTCCGGAACTGGTCGAGCTGGTCGCTGCGCGCTTCAAGGCACTCGGCGAGCCGGCTCGCCTGCGCATCCTCCAGGCCCTGCGGGCCGGGGAAAAGACCGTGTCCGATCTGATGCGCGACACGGGACTGAGCCAGGCCAACACGTCCAGGCACCTGCAGATGCTGCACGGGCTCGGCTTCGTGGACCGACGCAAGGAAGGACTGTACGTGCTGTATCGGCTGGCAGATCAGTCCGTCATTTATCTGTGCGATGTGATGTGCGGCCGGCTCGAGCAGCAGCTCGATGCCGACCGCGAGCTGTTCTCATGAATCCTGCTCGTGCCGCCAGATCCGCGGCGGCACCAGCAGGATAGGGCATTCGGTCCTCTCGATAACCGCGGCTGATACGCTCCCGAGCTCGCCTGCCGTGCTGTGCTGTGCGCGGGTGCCGAGCACGATCAGATCGACGTCGTCCGCAGTGGCGCGTCCGAGAATCGCGTCCGCTGCTTCCGCTGCCTTCAAAGTCAGACACTCGACCCTGACGCCGGACGCAGCCGTGACCCGCTCGCCTGCGGCCTCGAGCGCGTCGTTCAGCAGGTCGGCCGTGCTCACCGGTGTGTCACCGGCCGCGTGTGTCTGCACGTGCAGGACGGTGATGCCGGTGGCATCCGCCGCATCCGGCGCGACTCGCCTGCGCAGGGCAGACGCCCATGTCATTCCCACCGCGAGGGCGCCCCGCGCGGCTCCCGATGCATCAACTGGCACCATGATCCTGCCCAGCGGCAATCGGAGTGCTTTCGGCAGCACGAGACAGGGCCGCTCGGCCTCTGCGGCCACACGATAGGCCGTGGTGCCGGGAGAATGAGTCCGGCCGGGGCGATGGGGTCCGAGGATGACCACATCCGCATCGATCATTGCCGCGACATCGACGATGACCCGGTCCGGACTGCCGCTGCGGATCGTCGCGCCTGGCAGGATCGAAGAGTCCGGATCCGCGCTGCGCAGCTGATCGTCCAGTTTCTGCTCGAGCGAGGTATCGCCGTTCTGACTCGCGTGCACGACGTGCAGGTCGGAGCCCGCGAGCCGCGACAGCTCCATGGCCGTTCGCAGGGCCGGTATGTCATCGTCGGAAAGGTCCGTGGCAACCAGGACCCTCTCTATGGTCAGCGGACGCATGTCACTCCTCGGGATGGATGGTCGTTCCCATCCGCTGCAAGAAGCGCGTCATGAGCACCGGTCCGGATGCGGTGATGGGTGTGTGGCGCTGTCGGCAGAAGCGCGGGCGGCATGACGCATCGTTAGCGGTCCGGTTCAGTGCTCCGGCCAGTCATCGGCAATGCGCCGGACGTCACGTGTGCTCATCAGACACCGCGCTCCCGCCGGGCCGATGATACGGACGAACGCCTCTCTGTCATCGACGAGGATCACTACCGCAGTATAGAGCTCGCCGGGCGAGAGCCACGGCGCATCCGCGGGCGGTATGACACCGTCACGCAGCACGACGGTGACGATCACGTCAGGCATCTCCGCCGTGGAGGGCAGGGCGGTCGGAAGCTGTATAACGTGCGCGCCCAGATCGCGCGGCCGCAGGGCCGTCCGAACGCTCTGTCATCAGAGCCTCCATCGGTGCGCGCATTCGCTCATCCGGAGGGGGAAAGGTGGGATGAAACGGGCGCGTGTCTGCACATCCATCGATCAGTGTGCGCTAAAGTGGTGCACGGCCACGGCACAAGTCAAGACGGAGGCGCGCCCGCGGACTCCCGGTCCGATACGACGAGCACGGGGCAGGATGCGCCGCGCAGCACACCGTTCGCAACGCTGCCGAGCAGCAGCCGCGCTGCACCGCCCGCGCCGCGACTGCCAATGACAACGAGGTCGAAGCCGCCGCCGCGCTGCGCGGCAACCAGCGCGGATGCCGGGTCACCGGCCTCGATGCGCACCGTGGCGTCGCCGTTCCGGAGGCCGCAATGACGCAGGACGCCTTCCAGCCACTCGCGCGTCTGCCGGCGCTGCTCCGTCTCCAGCTCGGCCGATGCCTCCATGCCTGACACGGCTCGGGCGGCGCCCAGGAATACGGGTTGAAATACGTGACACGCGGTCACGGAAGCGCCGAAGCGCTGCGCGAGCAGGCGCGTCCAGGCGAGCGCGGCTCGCGCGTGCGGCGATTCATCGACCGCCGCGAGGATACGGCGTGGCGCGCCATCCGGAATGCTGCGCGCGAGGAGTATGGGAACGCGAGCGCTGCGCACCAGAGCTTCGGCAGTACTGCCCAGTGTGCTCCAGATGCCGCGCGGATGCGCGTGCTCGCCAACGATCACCATGTCGGCGGCGGTCTCCTCTGCGGCGGCGGTCAGCACATCCTCTGCCCGGCCTTCGCGCACGTCCAGCCGGACGGCACCCCAGCCGTGCGCGTTCCGCAGCTGTTCCAGTCGCGCGGCCGCGCCCGCGCGCGCGCTGGTGAGCACCTCGTCGCGTGACGGAAACGCGCCGCTCAGAAACGACGGCATCCGCGGTACGTCGAGCGCGTGCACGATGACGCAGGCTGCGCCAGGCGCGAAATGCTCGCGTACCCACCCGGCCGCCGCAATGGAGGGCGGACTGAAGTCCACCCCGACCACCAGCCGGTCCAGCTGCAGCGCCCCGTTCTGCCGCGTGTCCGCGCCGGCTGCCTCGTTCGACATCCCGCCTCCGTTCCTGCGCTGTTGATCACGCAGAATAATGAGCCCGCACGTCCCGGCCGGGAATGTGCTGCATCATAAGGTGGTATGGAAGCCACCCGGATCTGGAGGGAATGCCCTGCAACGCGGTAGGGAGTTCCCGGCCGTTCACGGTGGTTCTCCCGACAGCGGTGCCGCGCGCCGCGCCGTACGTTGCAGGAGAGAGGAGCACGCAGGCGACATGGGTACAGCGAGTCGACCGCAGGGGCTCCAGGGCAGCGTCAATCTGCCGAATGCGATCAGTGCCGCGCGCTTTCCGCTCGCCGCGCTGTTCCCGGCGGCAGGCGAGACGCTGCGCGTTGCCGTGGTGGCCGTTGCGGCCGTGAGCGACTGGATCGACGGTCGGCTCGCCCGGGGCACCGGCCAGGTCACGGCCGCGGGTGAAGTGCTCGACCCGGTGGCGGACAAGGCGTTCATGCTGGTTGTGCTCGTCACGCTCGGTGTCGAAGGCGCGCTGCCACTCTGGACGCTGCCGGTGCTGCTCACCCGTGACATCGGCGTCGCACTCGGCGCAGGACTGCTCGCCATGCGTGGCAGGCGCGTTCGCATGCCGGCCCGACGTGCCGGCAAGGTCGTCACCTGGCTGCAGTTCCTGGCTATCGGCGTGCTGCTCCTGTGGCCGGCTACCGGCCAGTGGCTCGCGCCCGTAGTCGGCGTGGCCGGGCTCTATGCACTGAGGGATTACTCAGCGTCGCTGCCGGCAGATGCGTGGCAACCGCGAAACGGAGGTCCGGCATGAACGGAACCATGGATCACGTGACGCGTGAGCATCCGGACAGTTTCCTCATCGAGTCGGCGGCGATTCTCGCTTCGTCCCTGGAGTTCGACCATACGCTGGCCGCACTCGCGCAGCTCGCCGTTCGCGCACTCGGCGACTTCTGCATCATCGATGTCGTCGACCATGATGGCGCCACCCGCAGGCTCCAGGTAGCGCATGCGGATCCCGATCGGGCAGCGCTTACCGCGGAACTGCTTCGCTTTCCGATCGACGCGCGCTTCCCGCATCCCTCACTGCAGGTGCTTCGCACAGGACAGCCAGTCCTGGTGCGCAACGTTACGGCCCCCCTCATCGATGCGATCGCCCAGGACCGTGAGCATCGCGCCATCATGGAAGCCCTCGAGCCGCGCTCCCTGCTGGCCGTACCCCTGCTCGCACACACGCAGATCGTCGGCGTGATGCTCCTCGGCTCAGCCACCAGCATCTACGATGCGGATGACGTGGTCGTCGCGGAGAAGCTCGCGCTCCTGGCCGGGCTCGAGGTCGATAACGCGCGCCATTACCGTGCCGCGCAGCAGGCTCTGGAGGCGCGCGACCGCGTGCTCGGCGTCGTTGCTCACGATCTGCGGAATCCGCTCAACACGATCATCATGGCCGCCGGCCTCATTCGTGACCTCCCGCTGTCCCCGGAGCAGCTCGCGTCCCGGGTCCAGATGATCCTGTCCGCCGCCCAGCGCATGAACCGGCTGATCCAGGATCTGCTCGATGTCGCGAGGCTCGAGGCGGGGCGCCTCCTGCTCCAGCGAATGGCCGATGACGCAGTGTCGATTGCGAACGAGGCAGTGGAGCTCAGCGCAGCACGAGCCGCTGCGAAGTCGCTGCGTTTGAGAGTGGAGTCGTCCCCCGACCTGCCGGTCATATCGGTCGACCGTGACCGTATCCTGAGGGTCTTCACGAACATCATCGACAATGCCATCCGCTTCACTCCCGAGGGCGGCAGAATCGACATCGGCGTTGCGATGCGCGGTGATGACGTGTGCTTCAGTGTCGCGGATACGGGGCCGGGCATTGCCCCGGAAGACGCCCTTCAGCTGTTCGAACCGTTCTGGCAGCTCCACGGCAGCAGCGAGGGCGCTGGCCTCGGTCTGACGATCGCACGAGGCATCGTCGAGGCTCACGGCGGTGAGATCTCAATCGACAGTACACCCGGCCGCGGTGCTACGTTCTGCTTCACCGTGCCGCCGGCTTCCGGCACTAGTGAGCCGCCTCCATGAAACGGGCGGGAGTGCGTGCGCTGCAGGGTATGGCGATGGCGCCGGGCGCACCGCTCGGCTGGCTGCTGATCCGGTCCATGAACGGAGCCGCACCCGCGGCGGAACTGGCAGCGGAGCCCGGGCTATACATATACATGGCGTTCGGCACACTCGTGATCTTCGCTCTGTTCGGGTTTCTTCTCGGTGAGAAGGAGGACCGGCTCGAGGGGAGCAACCGCGCACTGGAGGATCTCGCGATCACGGACGCGCTCACAGGGCTGCGCAACAGACGATACTTCCACGCGCGTCTCGACGAAGAGCAGGCGGAGCGTCATCGCACCGGTGCGCCGCTGGCGCTCGCCATCATCGACCTGGACTACTTCAAGCGTGTGAACGATCAACACGGCCATGTCGCCGGTGATACTGTGCTGATCACCGTCGCCCGCGCCATCGGCTCTGTGACGCGACAGGGTGAAACGGATGCGCGCGTCGGTGGTGAGGAGTTTGCCCTCCTGCTGCCCGGAAGCGACGCGGCAGCAGGACGTGACGCGGCAGAGCGCGTCCGGAGCGCTATCGCCGCCGCGGAAACGCGGCTGCGTGGTGGTCCCGCCATCCGCATCACGGCGTCCGCCGGCGTCGCGAGCACGGCGGACATGCCCGATGCCACGTCGACCGAGCTTTACCGCGCAGCAGACCGCGCACTCTACGCCGCCAAGGCGGCCGGCCGTAACCGCACGGTCGTGGCAGGAGCACACGACTCCATGGAATATCAGCAGGATGTCCTTACGGGAACCAGAGAGGCAGACCATGAGTGAAGTCACCGTGCCATACGGATTCGGGGCGACCGTGCAGGCGCCGTATGATCAGGCGGTTCTGCTTACCCGCGCGGCCCTCGCCGGGGAAGGATTCGGGGTGCTCACCGAGATCGATGTTCGTGCCACACTCAGGAACAAGCTGGATGTCGACTTCAGGCCGTATGTGATTCTGGGGGCGTGCAATCCGCCGCTGGCCCACAAGGCGCTGAGCGCAGAGCTCGAGATCGGTCTGCTGCTGCCGTGCAACGTGGTGGTGCGGGCCGCGGATGATCCTGCGCACAGTGTGGTCACGGTCATGGATCCGGAGGCCGCGCTCTCGCTTGCCCGTAACCGCGACATTGCACCGCTCGCCGCAGAGGTACGGGAGCGTTTGCAGCGCGTCCTGTCCACTGTGGTCGACGAGGCACGACAACAGCACGAGATCGACGTGGAGTGCTGAGCCTGTCCACTAGAGCGCTGGAGGTACCTTGCGCGGCTTCAGGATCGGGTCCGTAACCGGCATCGAAATACGGATCGACTACTCCTGGTTCGTCATATTCGTCCTCATCCTGTGGACGCTGACGCGCAACGTATTCCCTTCGGCTCACCCGGGTGAGACCTCGGCGACGTATATTCTCATGGGCATGGCAGGGACGCTGCTGTTCTTTGTGTCCCTGCTGGCGCATGAGCTGTCCCACTCGCTGGTTGCGCGCTCACGCGGCATTCCGGTCCACAGCATCACACTCTTCATCTTCGGCGGCGTCGCCCGGACCACTTCGGAGTTCGAGTCGCCCGGTGACGAGTTCCGCATCGCGGCCGCAGGCCCGGTATCGAGCCTGGCGATCGCCGGCCTGTTCTGGGTGATAGCGTGGGCCGGTGAGGCCATCAGGCTTCCGGTTGCCGTGATCGGCGTCGCCTCGTACCTCGCTCTCATCAACTTCGTGCTGGCGGTCTTCAACCTGTTCCCCGGCTTCCCGCTCGATGGCGGTCGGCTGTTCCGCGCCATTGTGTGGCACCGTACGGGCGACGTGCAGCGCGCGACGCGCATCGCCACCAACGGCGGCAAGGTCTTCGGCTACGGGCTGATGGTGCTCGGCTTCCTGAACATGTTCAGCGGCAACAGCATAGGCGGCATATGGCTGGTGTTCATCGGGTGGTTCATCCGCATGGCCGCTGAATCCAGCTACGTCCAGCATGTGCTGCGCCGCTCGCTGGAGGGCGTCCGCGTGCGTGATGTGATGTCACCTGACCCGCTCACGGTCGCGCCCGACGACACGCTGCAGCATTTCCTCGAGGAGTATGTGCTGGAGGGTCGCCACCACAGCTACCCGGTCGCCGAGAACGGCCGCGCGCTCGGACTCATCACGCTCGACCGTGTGCGAGGCGTGCCGAAGCAGGAGCGGCCGGCCCGCACCATTCGTGACGCGATGATCCCCATCACGGATGTCGCCGTCGGTCCCGACGACAGCATTGCGGACGCCATGCAGAAGTTGACCGAATCGCCGGCGGGGCGCGTCCTCGTGACCGCTGACGATCGGCTGCTGGGCATCATCTCACAGGCCGACATCGCGCGCTGGCTGGAGCGCCAGCGGCTGCGTGACGAGGTTACTTGACGCGTGCAGGGCATTCATTCGACGCCCTCCTCCCCGCAGAGATGGCGAGGAGGGCCGAGGAGGTCGGCGCTGCGAAAGCAGCGCAGGACGCCGTGCGAACGCTGGCGCTCGCCGTGCTGGCCGGTGCATTCATCGCGCTCGGGGCCATGTTCGCAACGACGGTCGCGTCCGGCGCGGGACCGACACTTCCGTCGGGCGTTGTCCGGTTGCTTTCCGGTCTCGTGTTTTCGCTCGGTCTGATTCTGGTCGTTGTCGGAGGCGCGGAGCTCTTCACCGGTAATAACCTCATCGTCATGGCGTGGGCGAGCCGCAGACTGAGCCATGGCGCACTGCTCAGGAACTGGTCGATCGTCTACCTGGGTAACTTCGCGGGCGCGATGGGTACCGTGCTGCTCGTCCTGCTCAGCCAGCAGTACATGTTCGATGGCGGCGCGATCGGAGGCGTTGCGCTCGCAACAGCACGCCACAAGGTCGAACTCGGATTCCTGCAGGCGATCGTTCTTGGAATTCTGGCGAACGGCCTCGTCTGTCTCGCCGTATGGCTCGCCTTCAGCGCCCGCACTACGACGGACCGCATTCTCGCGGTGATCTTTCCGATCACTGCATTCGTTGCGGCCGGGTTCGAGCACAGTATCGCGAACATGTATTTCGTACCGCTCGGCATTCTCATCAGGAGGCAGGCGCCCGCATCATTCTGGGCAGCGATCGACGCCGCGCCCGCAGACTACAGCGGTGTTACCTGGCCGGCTTTTCTTCTTCACAACCTCCTGCCGGTGACGATCGGTAACGTGATCGGCGGCGTTGTGCTGGTCGGTGTAACGTACTGGTTCGTGTACCTGCGAACGCGTCAGGCACACTCAGAAGGGCGCGCCTGAACGTACGCAGCGGATCCGTCGGGACGTCGAGGAGCGCCTCACGTGCCGTAGTCCATGGAGTGATCATGGCTGTGAACCAGGAGGAACTTCTCGAGGGACGGCCGTGGCATACGCTTACGGCCGAGGAGGTGCAGCGACAGCTCGAAGCGCCGCCCGGGGGCCTGACGACGGCCGAGGCCGCAGCACGGCTCGAGCGCTACGGACCGAACGTCGTCGAAGCCGAGAAAGTCGAGACGTGGTGGCGGCTGCTGCTCCGGCAGTTCAATGATCCCCTGATCTTCATCCTGCTGATCGCTGCGGCCGTTACGGCAGCGCTGCATGATTACACGGACAGTGGAGTCATCCTCGCCGTTGTCATCCTCAATGCCGCGATCGGCTTCGTGCAGGAGCTTCGCGCCCGCGAAGCAATCCGCGGTCTCGCGCGGCTGAGCGCTCCGCGTGCGGAGGTCCAGCGCGACGGACGTGTACACGTCATCGAGAGTCGCGACCTCGTGCCCGGCGACGTCGTCCTGCTGGCATCGGGCGCGCGTGTGCCCGCTGACATCCGGCTCATCAGCCTGCACGACCTGGAGCTGAACGAGTCGATGCTGACCGGTGAATCGGAGCCTGTCCGCAAGAGCGACGAGGCGCTCCGCACTGAAAATCTCGTGTCCAGTGACCAGCTCAATATGGCGTTCGCCGGCACGGTGGTGACGCGCGGTCGCGGCCGCGGAATCGTGGTGCGCACGGGGTTGGCGACGGAAATCGGACGCATCGCTACATCGATTCGTGCGGTGGGTACGACGGTGACTCCGCTGCAGGCTGAGATGCATCGCTTCGGCCGTCGAGTTGGCTGGGCGGTCGGCGTCCTGGCGGTAGTAGTTCTGATCGTCGGGCTGCTCCGTGGGCTCTCGGCGTCGGAGATTTTCCTGACCGCAGTGGCACTCGCCGTGTCGGCGATACCGGAAGGACTGCCTGTCGTCATGACGGTGACGCTCGCCATCGGCGTGGGCCGCATGGCTCGGCGGCAGGCCATCATCCGGTCACTCCCTGCGGTGGAGACACTGGGCAGTACGACTGTCATCGGTTCCGACAAGACCGGCACGCTCACCCGCAACGAAATGACCGTCACGGCCATCGCCGCGGGTGGGCGCGTCCTCGAGATGGATGATCTGGTCCGTGAGCCCGCAGCGCTGGACGAGCCGCTGCGCCTTACTCTGCTTGCCGGCGTACTGGCCAATGAAGCCGATCCCGCCGCGCTCGAGCATGCCGAAACGCAGGGGGACCCGACCGAGGTCGCCCTGCTCCAGGCAGCCCGGTCCACCGGCACTCCGCCGTCCGAGCTGCGTGCCCGGCACCCCGAGGTGAACGTGATACCGTTCGAGCCTGAGCAGCGCTGGATGGCCACGCTGAACCGCGTGCCCGGCGGCACGCTCGCGATCTTCCTCAAGGGAGCGCCGGAAGTGGTCCTGGAACGCTGCGACCGGCAGCTGACGGCGCGGGGCACCGAAGAGCCAATTGATCGCGATGCCGCAGCGGCGGCCGCGCGCGAGCTAGGCGCGCGAGGACTTCGTGTGCTGGCGATGGCGTACCGGGCCGTGGATCGCGAGCAGCTCAGTGAAGCGGATGTGCGCGCCGGCTTTGTCTTTCTCGGTGCGCAGGGTATGGAGGACCCGGTGCGGCCGGAAGCGGTGGCCGCCGTCAGGGCGGCTCATACTGCGGGCATCCGGGTGCTGATGCTGACGGGAGATCATGTGGATACGGCGCGCAATGTAGGCAGCCAGCTCGGTCTCGGCGCCGGTCCTGATCCCCGCGCCGTCGAGGGGCGCTCGCTGGACGCGCTCTCCGACGAGGAGCTGACCCTCATCATCCGCGATGTGGATGTCTACGCCCGCGTGACGCCGAAGCACAAGCTGCGCCTGGTCCAGTCGCTGATGGCGCAGGGAGAGATCGTGGCGGTCACCGGCGACGGCGTGAACGACGCCCCGGCTCTGCGGGCAGCGCACCTCGGTATCGCGATGGGGAAGGGCGGCACCGATGTCGCCCGCGAAGCGTCAGACATGATCCTGGCCGATGACAACTTCGCGACAATCACTGCGGCGATCGAGGAAGGGCGCACGATCTTCGGCAACGTCCGCAAGGTGGCGTTCTTCCTGCTTTCCACCGCCGTCGCGGAAGTGATCACGATCCTCGTTGCACTTCTGGCCGGTTGGCCGCTTCCGTTCATCGCCGCGCAGATCCTCTGGATCAATCTGGTCACGAACGGATTGCAGGACGTGGCGCTCGCATTCGAGAAAGGCGAGCCAGGCCTCCTCCAGCGCCCGCCGCGCAAGATACGCGAGGGTATCGTCACGCTCCGGATACTCGAGCGGCTCGGGGCTGTCGGGATAGTGCTCGCAACGGGTACCCTCGCCATCTTCTGGTGGACGCTCGATCAGACAGGCGACCTGACACACGCGCGCACCATGGCCATGACGCAGATGGTCGTCTTCCAGTTCTTCCACGTCTTCAACTGTCGTTCCCTCGACCGATCGGTGTTCAGCATTCCACTGTTTTCCAACCGCTTCCTGTTCATCAGTATCATCACCGCCGCCGCCGCGCACGCCGCCGTGTTGCACATCGGCTTTCTGCAGGACGTATTTCGCACCGGCCCGCTGCGGCCTGCAGAATGGCTGCTGGTCGCGGCGATAGGAAGCACTGCCATAATCGGCGGTGAGCTCGACAAGTGGCGAAATCGGAAGAAAGGCCGACTCCTCGGGTGAGCGAGCATCCGCTGGCTGTCCTGATACACGTTCCGGCCTGCGGCGGCATTCGCCGCAGGCAGTCTGACATTCTGCGAAGGTGAGGCCATGAATCGTCTATCCTGTGCTGCGCTCGCAGCTGCGGGCTTCTGTGCCGTACCCGCCGCTGCGCAGGACGCAGAACGGCTGTTCTACTACGTCGACAACGAGTCCGCGTACGAGAGCCTGGTCGCCAACATCGACCGTATCGACGTCGTCGCCGCATCCGCCTATTTCGTCGAGGAGGACGGTGTGGTGTGGGGCGACCTGGACCCGCGCGTGCTCGAGCTTGCACGCGCGCACGGCGCCAGAGTGATCCCGCTGCTCGTCAACCGAGGCTTTGACCAGCAGGCGCTGCACGCACTGCTCACGGACGACGCAGCACGCGCCCGCGTAGCGGCATCGCTGGCGGAACTCTGCCGGCGCCATGATTACGACGGCATTCAGATCGATTTCGAGAACCTGAGCATCAACGATCGCGACGCGTTCACGCAGTTCTATCGTGAGACCGCCGCGGCGCTGCGCGAGGCGGGCTGCAGTATCAGTGTGGCCGTAGTGCACCGTCCCGACGAGCTGCCGGGGCCCACGCCGTATCACAAGTGGCTGTTCGACAGCTGGCGCGGCGGCTACGACCTGGCCGCACTCGGCGACATTGGTGAGTTCATCTCCATCATGAGCTATTCACAGCACACGCGGCGGACTCCGCCGGGGCCGCAGGCCGGGATCCCGTGGGTGGAGGATGTGGTGGAGTACTTTCTGCGATTCGTGCCGGCAGGCAAGCTCTCGCTCGGCATACCCGTAAACTCCCAGCACTGGTACACGTCGTACGAAGAACGGATCACCCCCGAGCTCGCGCGGTCGTACAGCGCGCAGCTCAGCCACACCCGCGCGACCGGCATGATCGATCGCTACGATGCCACCGTGCAGTGGAACGACGACCATGAGGTCGGCTATGCGTTCTTTCCGGTGGGCGGCACGTTCGAATGGATCTTCCTGGAAGACGCCCGCAGCTTCCGCGCGAAGCTCGACCTCATGCGGCGTTACGGCCTGCGCGGGTTCTCCGTCTGGGTGCTGGGTCCGGAGGATCCTGCGATCTGGGAAGAGCTGCCGCGCAGAACGGCGCGGACGTCGATTCGTTGACAGCGGTCCGGCCAGGGCCGCGGTATGACCCGTGACCCGCGCCGGCTACTCGCGGTTGCTGCTGGCCAGGTCGGCGGCTATCAGCCATCGGCCTGACGCATCCAGCCTGAGCGCGAGCAGGAACTTGCCTGCGTCGGTCCCTTCGGGCAGGCCGCGGTAGGTGTATGCTCCGACGATGTACCCTACAGTGTCGTGCACAGCGAATGCGATCGCGCGGAGCAGCAGTGGCCCCTGAGCGTTCTCGTATACAGACTCGATAAGTGCGCGTCCGCGGCTCCACCCGGATGGTACAGGAACGAAACCGTCGTCCGTGAAGAGCTCTGCGAGCGCTGTCTCATCACCCGCAGACCAGGCCGCCTCGTATTCGCGCAGCACGCGATCCAGCTCGGGTGGCAGAGCGATCGACTCCTGCCTGACGCCGGCATCCGGCTTGACCTGCGCCGCCAGTGCGACCGGGGCGGCCAATGCGAGCACAACTGACATGCCGATCCTGAGCATACGCATGATCGTGTCTCCCGAATGCCAGAGGTTTTGAGTCAGCTCCGCACGTTACCTGCCGTGTGCGCCCCCGCCTCCTCGGCAGCGTGCAGAAACGCATGCGACCAGCGATGCACGTCCCATGTCAGGACGCGGTCACGCAGCATGAGCATGCGGCCCGTACGCTCGCCTTCATCCATGGTCATCGCCTGCTCGAGGGCACGGTCCATATCATCGGGCGAATACGGATTCGTCAGGATGACGCCGTTGAGCTCGGCGGCGGCGCCAGCGAACTCCGAAAGGATCACTATGCCGGTACCGCCGATCTGGGTGGCGATGTATTCCTTCGCGACGAGGTTGAGCCCATCCCGGAGCGGCGTGACCCACGCGATGTCGGCGGCGAGGTAGAGGCCGACCAGCTCGGGACGATCGAGTGAGCCGTACATGTGCAGCACGGGCTGCCACTCGAACCCGCCGAAGCGGCCGTTGATGCGGCCGACGGCTTCCTCGACCTGCCGCCGCATCAGCTGGAACTCCTCCATACCGGTGCGCGTCGGCACGGCGATCTGCACGAACGAGACGTTACCGTGCTGCTCGGGGTGGCGCTCGAGGTAGCGCTCAAAACACTCCAGTCGCTCGAGCACGCCCTTCACGTAGTCCAGCCGCTCCGCAGAGACAATGACGGTATCCGCTCCCGCCCGCAGCCGCACCTCGCGCGCAGCATCACGGGTGCTCTCCGACTGCGCCTCGCCGGCAAAATATTCGACGTCGACGCCGACCGGAAACACGCCAAGCGTCACTTCGCGCTCCCCATATTTCAGCATCGTCGGATAACTCGGCACGGCGACCGCCGGGCCGTGTCGGATCAGGTCCGTGTCGGCCGTCGCCATGACGCGCGCGTCGAGGAACCGCTCCGCGGTGTCGGCGAAGTTGCGCGCATAGGACGGAATATGAAACCCGATGAGGTCCAGATGCAGGAGTCCGTCGAGCAGCTGCTCGCGCCAGGGCAGAATGCCGAAAACGTCCGGTGGCGGAAACGTGGTGTGCAGGAAGAGCGCGAGACGCAGGTCGGGTCGACGCTCCTTGATGATGCGCGGGGCCAGCATGAGATGAAAGTCGTTGACCCAGATCAGGGCGTTCGGCGCCGCCTCTTCACATACGGCGTCCGCGAACAGATGGTTCACCCTCTGGTAGGTCTCCCAGGCCTCCGCTGTGAACCTGGCGCGATCGAGCAGGGAAAACAGCACGGGCCACAGCGCCGTCGATGTGAAGTCGTAGTAGAACCGTCGCGCTTCGTCGGGGTGGAGTGGAATACGGCGAACGGTGTAGGCCTCTTCGTGGTCCGGGGAGGGTACCTGGATGCGCGGCAGGAACTCATCATCATCCTCATGCTCGCGCCAGGCGATCCACGTCCCGCGCTTCTGCCGCATGACGGAATCAAGAGTGGTGAACACACCGTTGGTCTTACGACGCAGGACAGTATCGCCATCCGGCAGCTGCACGGCCTGATAGGGCTCGCGGTGCGACAGCACGATGAAATCACTCGCCATGTGTGTCTCCTTCCGACTCGGTATCGGCGGCATGACCAAAATGGCGCAGCCCCTCGAGAATGCCCTCGGCGCCGATCCCGCGCGCCTGATACACCTGCTCCATGTTCGCGACGTGCCGGGCCAGCGCAGGCTCGCAGTTGCCGACGGCGATCCCGCGCAGGCCGGTCTCGAACAGCGCCAGGTCGTTGAGCGAATCGCCTGCGACGACGCAGTCGCCTTCATCCACGCCGACCCAGTCGAGGACGCGTCGCAGCGTGCTGCCCTTGTTTACGCCCCGCGGCAGTACGTCCAGGAACACATTCGCCGATACCAGCACGTCCACCCCGAGATCCTCCAGCGCCAGCGCCGCTTCACCGGCCACGTTCAGAGCGATGTCGTGCGACTCCGCGTCGAGGGATGCATCATCCGGCGGGCGCGCGGCGAACGGATCCTGCGACGCCGTAGAAGACCGCCGCACGCGTACCGGCTCGATCCAGTACGCGACGCGCCGCGGTGAGTCGACGTCCTGCGCCGTCAGTGCCCGGACCGATGCCAGCCGATCGCGCACCGCATCGGCGCCCGGCCATACCGCCTCCATCTCGGCCTCGATCTCGGTCACGCGCTTCGGACCGGCGCCATGCAGAACGGATGTGCCAACGTCCGCAATCAGTATATCCGGCTCCGGCAGCGCCGATCTGCCGAGGAGCGAGCGCGCCGACCCGGGCGTGCGGCCCGTGACGTAGATCAGTCGTGCATCGCGCGTCGCCCGCACCGCCGCCACGACCTGCCGACGTGCGGATTCGGTGCCATGCGCCATCGTACCATCGAGGTCCGTGGCCAGAACCAGTCGTCCGCTCACACGCCCATCCCGGAGAGCTTGAAGATGGCCGGGACCGGCAGCGGGGTACCGCCTTTCACGCGGGACTCATCGGCGAGGAACGCCAGCACGTGACTGGCGATGGAGCTCTCCAGAGAGCTCATGATCTCGCTGTGCGCTCCCGTCATCAGATGCTCGCGCAGCGTCTGAAGCAGGGCCAGATCTCCGCCGCCATGGTGGTCGTCGGAGCAGGGGACAGGCACGCTGATCGGTTCCACGACCTCGCGGCTGCCGGAGAGCGGTGTGACCGTCAGGCGACCGTGCAGCAGATCGCCTGTCACCTCGGCATCATCCAGGAGCACCGTAATCAGCCGCGTGTTCTCCGCGCTGAGCGCGTAGAGGCCGAAGCTCGCGTGAATACCCGACTCGAACTGGACACTCACGGTCTGGTTGTCGCACACGTTATTGTCGGTACGCCATACGCAGCGACCGTACTGTCCCGTCTCGAGGGCGCGGCGACGTGCCTCGATTCCCGCCTCGGCCGGCGCTACCACGTCGAACGGCCAGCCGCGCCTGTCGTGCAGGTAGAATGTCGTCGCACTGTACCGGCAGGTGTCCTGCAGCGGACACTCGACGCATCGCTCGGCTGCTTCCGGCGGCGCGTTCTGCTGCGTGAAGTACTCGAGCGTGCCGAACGAGTTGATGAAGGCCGGCCGATCCTTCTCCATCAGCCACGCGATGATGTCGAGATCGTGCGAGCTCTTCGTCAGAACGATCGGGGCCGAGTCCTCACGCCGCCGCCAGTTGCCGCGCACGTAGCTGTGCGCGAAATGCCAGTGCCCGACGTTCTCCGTGAGCCGGATGTTGCGCACCAGGCCATAGCGCCGGGACGCGACGATGTCCTTCAGGGTACGGAAGAAGGGTGAATAGCGGAGCACGTGCGCGACGAATATCCGGTTGCGGTGAGTCTGCTGCACATCCAGCAGGGCGAGGCAGTCGGGCAGGGAAGTGGCGATCGGCTTCTCCAGCAGGACGTCGTATCCGGCGCGCGATACCGCGGCGCAGATCGTGTAGTGCGTTACATCCGGCGTACAGATGAGCGCGACATCACCAACGCGGGGACCGGCCAGGAGGTCTTCTATGCTCTCGAACGTCCGCTCCGGAGTAAGGTCATGCCGCTGCGCGAACGCCTCGCGCCGCAACGTGTCCGGCTCCACCACGGCATTGACGCGCCAGCCGATCTCCTTCGTGCGCATCAGCTCCGCGAACACCTCGTTACCGCGCGCGCCCGCCCCGATGATCACCGCCTCGAGCATCGGCCCCGTATCCCCTGCCTTCATATCGTTCGTACCGCTCTCGTGCACTTCCACTCCGTTGTCTGGCGCCCGGACGCGGAACCCGTTCCGCAGAACGGCCGGTCCTCACAGCTGATATGGCTGTTCACGCATGGAAGGCGCCGCGCTGGCGGCCACGGCCATGCTGCCGTGGGCCATTCTGCAGAACGGGTTCCGCGTCCGGCGGCGGCCCAGCCACCCAAACTAAGGCCCGTCGACCAACGCGCCAAAAAATGAGAGGCACCGGCGGATCTTTCGATCCGACAGTGCCTCCCGATCCGTCGTCGCAATTCGTGCCGCAGTGCTTCTGCCCTGCGAGCCGAATCTTATGGTCTGTTTGTGCGCCTCGGGTCCGCCAGCTCGACGGTCGGCACATCAGCCGCAGGGGTTTCCGGACCGGCGCCGGCCGCCGCGGAGACTGTCTCCTCCTCGAGCTTGACGAACCGGTCGCTCACGGTGACGCCGCCGATGTCCCTGAGCATCTGGAGGACTGGCGGTACGGTGCCGGCCAGGTCCCGCACGAACGCACCGACGCCGACGTCATTGTTGCCCTTGCCGCCGCTGCCGTTCCCGCCGCCCCAGACTACAACCTTGTCCATCTTGATGTTCGATATCGCGGTGGCGGCAGTATTCGCCAGGTGATCGAGATGCTCCAGCATGAGCAGCTGATAGGCCTGATCCGCTCCGCCGCACGCCTCGACCAGGCGACCCAGACCCTCGGCCTTCTTCGCCAGCTTCTCGTATTCACCGCGCGCCTCCGCTTCCAGCCGCGCGAATATCGCCGACGCCTCGCCCTGCGCTTCGATACGCCGGCTTTCCGCCTCCGCTTCCGCTTCCACGAGCCGCCGTGCGCGCTCCGCCTTCGCGGGGGCCTCGAGCTCGGCGCGCCGCTCCGCCTCGATGCGCTCGCTCTCCGCGACCGCCGCCAGTGCGAGCGCCCGGTTCTCCGACTCCTGAACCTTCGCGAGCGCTACACGCTTGCGCGTCTCGCCGACCTCGTACGACTCGGCTTCCTTCACCTGCAGTGCCGCCTGCGCCGCTGCAACGCGCGCCTGCGCGGTCGTCTCGCCCTCGATCGCCTGCGCGTTCGCTGCCGCAATCGCAACGCGACGCGCCTGCTCAGCACTCGCCTCGCCCCGCACCGCTTCTGCGTCCGCAGCCGCTACCGAGATACGCCGCAGACGATCGGCCTCTGCGATCGCACTGTCACGCGAGAACTCCGCTTCCTTCTGCGCCACTGCCGTCTCGCGGTCCAGCTCCGCCACCTTCACAGCCGTGTCGCGTGCAGCACTCTTCACGCCGATCTCGCGCGTCCGGTTTGCGTCCGCAACCGCGATCTCCTTCTCCTGCGTAGCCGACGCAACCGCGATCTCGCCCAGCTTCTCCTGCTCCGCCACGTCACCGCGCGCCTTCTGTACCGCGCGTGCACCGGCTTCGCGGCCGATCGCCTCGATGTATCCGGACTCGTCGTTCAGGTCCTTGATGTTCACATTGATCAGCTTCAGGCCGACCTTCTTCAGCTCGGGCTCCAGCGCATGCTCAATGTTCGCGCGGAACTGGTCACGATCCCGGTTGATGTCCTCGATCCTCATCGACGCGATCACCTGACGCATCTGGCCGAAAATAATGTTCATAGCCAGATCGCTGACATCCTTCGGTGACAGCCCCAGCACTCGCGCCGCAGCGTTCTGCTGATACTCCTCCGTGTCCCCGATCGCTACCGTCACCTGGCTCGGGACGCGCACGCGAATGTTCTCCAGCGAAAGCGCGTCCGTCAGGTTGATGTCGATCTGCAGCGGCAGCAGTGACAGAAAGTCAGCCTGCTGGATCACCGGCCATACGAACGTGCCGCCGCCGCTGATCACCCGCGCTGACTGACCGCCGGCGACCTTACCGGATATCACAAGCACGCGGTTCGCCGGACACCGCTTGTAGCGGCTCACGAACAGCGCCAGGATGCTGAACAGGACCAGCGCGATTGCGCCAATGACCGTGATGCCCGAGCCGGGATCGAACTGCAGCAGGGCGAGCGATGCGATTGTCATGCGTCGATTCCTTCGATCAGCGGGATTGGTGTGACTTCCACCGTGTCGCCCTCCATCACGGCGACCACGATCACGGAAGTCCCTGTGGGGATATCGGCGGCTTCATCCGCCACCGCGCGCAACTCGACCGTCCGACCCTGTAGCGTGAACTGCACCTTGCCGAATCCGTCACGCCGCGCCGGGACCGGCAGGTAGACCGTCGCCGACTGACCGACGGCGTTCGACAGCTGAAGGGTACCGTCGCTCTCGAACCGGAAAATCTGGCGCGTGATCAGCGCAGTACCGACCGCCGCTGCCATCCCCGCCGCGAGTGCGACCGGAAACGTGACCACGGCCGGCGCGCGACCACTCAGCCACAGCCCGACCGCGCCGAACAGCGCGACACCGGCCGAGATGGTCCGGACGCTCAGCAGATCCAGACCGTGGCCTGCATCGTCCACACCGTCCGGCAGGTCGTCTCCGATACCGAAAAAGCCGAGCACGATCTGCACGACCAGGACGCCGGCACCGAGACCGAGGCAAAGGAGAAAGATGTCCTGCATGGATCTACCGGGTGGGGTGGGTAGGCCTGCGTGAAAAAAAATCGCACAGCGCGGCCGCACTGGCAAGCCACAGGACTCGCCCCCACCTCCGCTGGCCCTGTTCCACCCGTCGTGTTGGCATACCCCCGGTCCCTATTTAGATTGAACATTCCCACACCACGGAGGAGCACAATGGACAGCGAAGCCACCACCGTCGCCTGCGGCTGCGGTACCGCCCATCCCGCTGACGGCGAAGGCGCCCGCAAAGCGGCCGGCGTCGATCCCGAACGACGCGACCGCAACCTCAAACGCCTCCGCCGCATCGAGGGCCAGGTGCGCGGACTGCAGCGAATGATCAATGAAGACCGGTACTGCGCGGACATCCTCACGCAGATCTCCTCCGTGCAGGAGGCGCTGCGCAGTGTCGGTCGCGAGCTCATGCGCAATCATCTGAAGCACTGCGCGACGGCGGCGATCCGCTCCGGCGAGGGCGAAGCCGAGGCCATGTACGACGAGCTCATCGACCTGATGTACCGCAATCTGCGCTGACGCCCACGCGGACAATCGGGGTGGCGACCTCGCGGTCGGGGCCCGGGTGGGGAGGGTGAATGAAGGCCGCCCCATGTGTCCAGATTTGCATGCAGAATACGTCGGGCAGAATACAATAAGTCGTGGATTTCGAAACCTTCCTGCCGACTCCGCCCCTTCGGCTCACGGGGCGTGCCAATCGCTAAGTGACTGTGTTCCACATGCTTGACCCGGCCGGAGCTGATCAGGGGTCGGACGGCATGCAGACTGCCCTGAGGAAGGGCACCCCGGAGTCACGCCCATGGAGGACTGGCGGTCCGTAACGACGCTGGTGGGCGGTGGCAAGCAACAGCACAGGATGAAGGCGATGAAGCCGAGAACGCACTTCTGGAGCGGTATGGCGTATTGCGCCCTGCTGCTTCTCGGAGCGACGGCGCAGACGAGCGCGCAGGGGCCGAGCGCACTGCATCTCGTCTCGTCAGAGCCCGCGGGTGGCAGCAGTCTGACGGCTGCCGACTACGCGGTAGCGGAATCCGGATTCGCCAGGGCACAGCTCCAGCACAGCCGCGTGCGGCGCGCACAGCTGAACGCCCGTCCGAAGATCCAGCGTCTGTTCCGGGAGCGGAGCATCCGCCACCCGGCGGCAGAGGTGTTCGTGCGTGTGTTCAAGCGCGACCGTGAGATGGAGGTGTGGGTCAGGCCGCTGGACGGCTCGCGTTTCCAGCTGCTGAAGACGTACAGCATCTGTGCGCTGGCGGGAAAGCCCGGACCGAAGCGGCGCCAGGGCGACGCGCAGGTGCCGGAGGGGTTCTACAACATCGACCTCTTCAATCCAAACAGCAGCTATCACCTGTCGATGCGCGTCGATTACCCGAACGCGCGGGACCGGGCGGCGAATCCGGGCGGCAATCTGGGCGGTGACATCTACATCCATGGCGACTGCGTTTCGGCAGGCTGTCTCGCCATGACGGATGCGGGGATCGAGGAGCTGTACTGGATCGGGATCGAGGCGCATGCGATGGGCCAGACCCGCATCCCTGTGCACATCTTCCCGGCGCGGCTGGACGACGCCGAGATGCGGCGGATGAAGGACGTGTTCGCCGATCAGCCGGAGCTGCTCCGGTTCTGGAAGACGCTGCAGCCCGGGTACGAGTACTTCGAGAAGCATCATAGACTGCCGCAGGTGCTGGTCGATGCCGGCGGGACGTACAGGTTCGACGGCTGATGAGAGAGGTCATCGGGAAGTGAGAGTTGCACGGGAGCCCCTGCCACGGCGGGGGCTCCCTGTGTTTCCAGCCCCGGCCGGTCCCAGACGCACCGCGAAAGGTAACCACCAACGGATCGCGCGGCTCGCGTGTCATCCTCAGAAGGCCGGGCACATCCGGCACGCCACCTTCAGCTCCCGGTAGCATGACGATCGATCCCGCGTTGCAGGCGCTGAACCGTTTCGGGCTGGGTGCGCGCCCGGGCGAGAAGCGCGCGGTAAGCGAACCGCGCGCCTGGGTGCTGGAGCAGCTGGATCGCTTCCCCGCGGCGCCGTCGGTGAATGGCGTGCCGACCGATGCGTCCGATGCTCTCGCGGAGCTGCGCGCTGCGCTGTCGTCGGGCGACAGGGAGGCCGCCGGGCGCGCGCGCCGGCGCGTCACGGCGATCAGTCTGGCCGAGATGACGGCGGCTCTGGAGCAGCGTGTCACGACGGATGCGCCCGTGGTGGAGCGACTGACGGCGTTCTGGTCCAATCACCTGTGCGTCTCGGTGGTGGGCAAGGTGCCGGTAGCGGCACTGGCGGGTGCGTACGAGCGCGAGGCCATCAGGCCGCATGTGCTGGGCCGGTTCGAGGACATGGTGCAGGCTTCGGCGATGCATCCTGCCATGCTGCTCTATCTCGACAATGCGCAGTCGATCGGTCCCTCGTCGCCCGCGGCGCGCGGCCGGCAGCGCGCTCGTGCCGGCACGCGCCGCGGGCTCAACGAGAACTACGCGCGCGAGCTGCTCGAGCTGCACACGCTCGGCGTGGACGGCGGATACACGCAGGCGGATGTGCAGGAGCTCGCGCGCATCCTGACGGGCTGGACCGTGGCCGGGCGCGGCGGTGCGCGCACGGCTGCCGGAGGCGATGGCGTGCTCCGCTTCGCGTTCGAGCCGCTGCTGCACGAGCCCGGTTCGAAGGTCGTGCTCGGCACGGCCTATCGCGAGGCCGGGATGGAGGAGGGACGCCGGGCGATCCGCGCCCTGTGCCGTCATCCTGCGACGTCGCTCTTCATCGCGGACAAGCTGGTCCGCCACTTCGTCTCCGACGTGCCGCCTCCTGATGCTGTCGCTGCCGTCGCCCGCGCGTTCGCGGACAGCGAGGGGGATCTGCGTGTCACGACGCGAGCGCTCGTCGAGCATCCGGACGCGTGGAGCGAGGACGCGCGCAAGTTCCGTTCGCCGCAGGACTGGCTGATCGCGGTGCTGCGTGCGCTCGGTATCCCGCGTGCCGGTCCGCTGCCCGCGCTGCTGCGACAGCTGCGCCATCCGATGTGGTCGCCACCCGCACCGAACGGCTTCGGCGACAGTGCGCGCGAATGGGCGGATCCCGACTCACTGCTGAACCGCGCCGAGCTTGCGCGCACGATCGCGCGCCGCGTACCGCCCGGCTTCGATCCGCGCAGCCTGCTCGATGTCGTGCATACCACACCAACGGATCCGCTCCGCGACATGCTCGCGGACAGCGCCATAGACAACGCCGAGCGGGTCGCCCTCGCGCTCGCGGCGCCCGCATTCCAGTGGAGGTGACGATGGAGCGACGTGAGTTTCTCCGTAACATGTGCTGGGGCGGCGTGGCGACGTTCGGCTTCCCGACAGTGAGCTTCGCGCACATCCGGCAGCCCGGCCGCCTGGTGTTCGTGCTCCTGCGCGGCGGCTTCGACGGCCTCGCCGCTGTGATTCCGGTCGGTGACCCCGCGTACCGCGGACTGCGCGGCGCACTGGCGTTCGGCGCCTCGGACGTGGTCGAGCTGGATGACACGTTCGGCCTGGCACCGGGCCTCGGGCCGCTGCGTGCGTTCTGGGATGCGGGCGAGCTGGTCGTGCTGCACGCGATGGCGATACCGTACCGTACGCGCAGCCACTTCGACGGACAGGCGATTCTCGAGACCGGACTGGACCGCCCGGTCGGCGCATCCGACGGCTGGCTGAACCGGCTGCTTCAGGTGATGCCGGGTGAGCGGTCGGGGATCGCGATCGCGTCCGGCATGCCCCGCTCCATGACCGGGCCGCACGCAGTACAGACATGGTCGCCCGCCCAGCTCGGTGTGGTGGACGATGCGTACCTCGAGCGTCTCGCCGTGCTGTATCGTGCGGACGGCACGCTGCATGGATCCTTCGAGGCCGCCCTGCAGCAGCAGGAGGCGGTCGGCGAGGAAGCCATGGCGGGTGGCGGCGCGCGCCGTGCCGGCATCGTGCCGCTCATGCGCGCGGCTGCGCGCATCCTCCGGCAGAGCACGGGCCCCAACGTCGCGGCGGTCGAGTTCAGCGGATGGGACACGCACGCCAATCAGGGCGTGGCGGGAGGAGCGCTCGATCGGCTGCTCGCTCAGCTCGCCGACGGCCTGGTGGCGTTCCGGGAGGAGATGGAATCGTCGTGGCGCGATACGACGGTGGTCGTGATGACCGAGTTCGGTCGCACGGCGCGCCCGAACGGCACGCGCGGCACCGACCACGGGACCGCGGGCGCCGGCTTCGTGCTGGGGCCCCGGCTCGCGCGCTCCGCCATTCTCTCCGACTGGCCAGGTCTCGCGTCCCAGGCGCTCTACGAGGGGCGCGACCTGAAGCCCACGCTGGATACGCGCGCCGTCCTGAAGGGTGCGGTCGCCGGCACGTTCGACCTGACGGCCGCGCAGGCGGACCGCGTCTTTCCCGATTCAGCCGGCGCGCGCGGCCTGTACGAGATGATGAGCTGAGTTCGTGGACCTTTACGCCACGACCCGGTTCCTGCCGTTCTTTTTCGCGCGGTACATGGCCTTGTCGGCTGCCTTCACAACGGCGTCCGTCGTCGGATTGCGGCCGTCGACGCCGGCGAGCCCGACACTGATGGTGACGCCGATACGGCGCTCGTCGCTCCTGCGCGTGCCGCGTCGCCGCTCCCCCTCGGCTTTGGTCGGCCGTGGCTGCCGGCGCAGCGTGAACTTCGCGCCCGCCACCGCCTCGCGCACCTCCTCGACGTGCGGCAGCGCTTCCGCCTTCGTCCTGCCGGGAAACACGATCGTGAATTCCTCGCCGCCCGAGCGGTAGGCGCGGCCACCGCCGGTGACCGCCGCGAGCCGGCTCGCCACCATGCGCAGCACTTCGTCGCCTACGTCGTGGCCATAGCGGTCGTTGAACGACTTGAAATGATCCACATCGACGATCGCGACGGTGTAGGGCGGTCGCAGCGCCGACAGCGTCTGCGACAGCACGCGCCGCGCCGGCAGCCCTGTCAGCTCGTCATGGAACGCCATCATGTACGACGCTTCCACGAGCGTGATGATCAGCACCAGCCCGGCCGCGAGCATCCAGATACCGCGTCCCGTCGTGCCCGCGGGCTGCGCCATTGCGAGCACACCGGCGAGCGCGGCCCATCCCAGCCCTGCGTCCGTCGCCTTCTCGCGAAACAGCGCAATCGCCGCGAGCGTGCCGAGCCCGGTGAGCGCAGCCGCGAGCGCGACCTGCTCGAGCCCCGTCCAGCTCGTGTAGATCGGATCGATGAAGGGGTATGTCAGGAAGTAACGCGTTTCGGCCGGCGCCGCGATCAGTGCGGCCGTCGCGCCGCCCGCCGTCATGACGAGCAGCAGCGTCTGCACCGCCACGTGCCGGCCCGCGACGTTCCGGTCCGTGGAGAGCGCGAGCACCGCCACGAGCACCGGCAGGAGCGTGGCCGTGAGCGTCGTCACGGCCAGGTGGTCACCGAACGTCCGCTCATGCAGTACGCCTTGCGCTGCCAGCAGCAGCAGTGCGGTCAGCAGCACGCGGCTGCGATGCATCCGCCACGCGAGGAGGACTGCGACTGCGAGCGCCACCAGAGGGTAGCCGCGCGATGCCTGTCCCAGCACATCAGCTGTCGGCATGAACACGAGCAGCATGCCGGCCGCGGTGAGCGTCACCGCACCGGGCGCGATCAGCGTGAAGAGCGTCTTCAGCGACAAGGTGGTTTCTTCCGGCTGCCCGTGGACGTTGATGTGCCCGCGGGGAGAGGCGGGACGGCTCGCCAACCTCGCAAAGGTGCGGCCGCACGGCCAGCGCGCTGCAAGCCCTTGAAAATGCTGGCGCCGGCCCGCCGCCGCGGTGGCACGGCGGCTCCGTCCGTGACACAAATTACCGGGCACCGGTTAAAAACGTCGGCTTCCAGTGTCGCGGCTCCGGTCGATCATCATGGCGCGCCGGGCCCGGTCGACTTGCCGCAGCGGCGGCGCGGGTATCAATTGCGGCGCAGTGAAACAGCATTAAGGAAGGCACACAGATGTCGGAACTGGCACCTGCCACCCTCGAGGGATGGTATGCCCTTCATCAGATGATGGCCATCGACTGGGTGGCCGTGCGGGCCATGCCGGCGGTGGAGCGGGCGAACATGCGGTCTGCGGCGACCGACCTCATCGCGGCCATCAGTACGCCGTCGGAGTCAGGGTGGAGCGGCGTTTACCAGCTGGTGGGTGGTATGGCGGACGTGATGTTCGTTCATTTCCGCGAGACGCTCGATGACCTCGCGCGCGTCGACATGCGGCTGCGGCGCTCGCGGCCGGGTGCTGCGCTCCGCCTCGAGCACGACTACACGTCCATCACCGAAGCGGGCCTCTACCATGCCACTGCCGAAGCGGCCGCCGAGGCGAAGCCGCTATCGAAGGAATTCGATCGGCTACTCGAGGAAGCTGCCGCCGCGGAACGCGCGAGCCCGCACGTGGAGACTCGCCTCTTCCCGCGCGTGCCCGATGATATGCGGTACGTGAGCTTCTATCCCATGAGCAAGCGCCGCGTGCACCCGGACAACTGGTATTCTCTGCCCGTGACGGAACGCAACCGCCTCATGCGCGAGCACGGCCTCACCGGCCGTCGCTACGCAGGGCGCGTTTTTCAGGTGATCACCGGCTCGACCGGTCTGGACGACTGGGAGTGGGGTGTCACGCTCTTTGCGAAGGACCCGCTCGAGTTCAAGCGCATCGTGACCGAGATGCGCTACGACGAGGCGAGCGCGAAATACGGCGAGTTCGGAGAGTTCTTCACGGGCGTGAAGTTGAGTGCGGCGGAGTTCGGTGCCCTCTTCGACGTGGACTGAGTCACCCGGTCATTTGCCGGCCCACTGCTTCCACGTCGCTTCCGCTTCGCCGATCGTGAGCTGACTGCCGTTACGGACGAGCGGCTGGCGCAGCAGCAGCGGCTCGTCCGCCAGGATCTCCAGCCAGCGCTCATCGCCGTAGAGCGCGTGCGTCAGACCGAGATCCG
>DATHUY010000121.1 GCA_035461765.1 Longimicrobiales bacterium | reverse complement strand
GGCGGACAACACCGAGTCGAAGGTCAAGGAGATCATCATCAACGAGCTGGGCGTGGAGCCCGAGAAGGTCACGCTCGAGGCATCGTTCGTCGAGGATCTCGGCGCGGACTCGCTCGACACCGTGGAGCTGGTCATGGCCTTTGAGGAGGAGTTCGGCATCGAGATCCCCGATGAGGATGCCGAGCAGCTCCAGAAGGTCGGCGACGCCGTGAAGTACCTGCAGGAGAAGGGTGTCGACTGAGCAGCGCGGCTGAGGCGGTGGGCATGACCAATCAGAACGGTACCCGTCGCGTCGTCGTGACGGGCATGGGCATGGTCACACCGGTCGGCAACGACCTTCAGAGCACGTGGGACGCTCTGAAGGCCGGCCGCAGCGGTGCGGGCCCCATCACGCAGTTCGACACGACCGATTTCGACGTACGCTTCGCCGCGGAGGTCAAGGACTTCGAGGTCGAAAAGTACCTGGAACGGAAGGAAGCGAAGCGGATGGATCGCTTCGCGCAGTTCGCGATGGCCGCCTCCCAGGAGGCGGTTACGCAGGCTGGCCTGGCCGACCGTCCCGCGAACGTCGATTTCGATCGCGTCGGTGTGCTGATAGGCAGCGGTATCGGCGGCATCGCGACGTTCGAGGACCAGACACGCGTGATGCTGGAGCGCGGTCCGAAGCGGATCAGTCCGTTCTTCGTTCCGATGTTCATTCCCGACATCGCCGCGGGTCACGTCTCCATGCGCTACGGCATGCGCGGTCCGAACTATTGCACGGTCTCGGCGTGTGCATCGAGTGCGCATGCACTCGGCGACGCTCTGCGCATCATCCAGCGCGGCGAGGCGGACGTGATGGTGGCCGGCGGTGCGGAAGCGACGGTGACGCCGCTGACGATCGCCGGCTTCGCGAACATGAAGGCGCTCTCGGGACGCAACGAGTCACCCGAGACGGCGAGCCGGCCGTTCGACGCGACCCGCGACGGGTTCGTGCTGGGCGAGGGCTCCGGCATCGTGGTGCTCGAGGAGCTGGAGCACGCAAGGGCGCGTGGCGCCGAGATCCTCGGCGAGCTCACCGGCTTCGGCCAGAGCGCCGATGCCCACCATCTGACAGCGCCTGCACCCGAGGGCGCTGGTGCGCAGCTGGCGATCCGCGCGGCGCTGAAGGACGCCGGGCTGGATGTGAGCGACGTGGACTACATCAACGCGCACGGCACATCCACACCGATGAACGATCTCAACGAGACGCTCGCGGTGAAGGCCGTGTTCGGGGACCACGCCTACAATCTCGTGATGGGCTCCACCAAGTCCATGACCGGGCATCTGCTCGGTGCAGCCGGCGGTGTCGAGGCCGTGATCTGTTTGCTGGTCTGTCGCGACGGCACGATCCCGCCGACGATCAACTTCAGTACGCCCGATCCGGCGTGTGACCTGAACTACGCACACAACACGCTCATCGAGCGCGAAGTGCGCGTGGCGGCGACGAACTCGTTCGGGTTCGGGGGCCACAACGTCTGCCTGACGATCCAGCGCTGGGACGAGTAGCCGGCAGCCGTGTCGCAGGCGGCCAGGGCCGCTCCGGCGCGGCTATCGTCGGTGCTTCGGTTGCATCGCGGCAGGGCTGCACTCCAACGGATTCAATCGCGGAGGTTGCGGAGGTCTGGAGGACCACGAGTGGCCCTCGCAATCCCGGGATACGGCCGGCTGTACCCCATGACTGCGGCTGATGATTCCAGACGCCGTGTTTCAGCAATCGGGAGTAATGCGCCGCTACTGACCCGACGGGGCAACCATGCCTCCGATCCTCCAGCCCTCCGCGGACTCCGCGAATGAATCCGTAGATTTCCCCGCCTCGCCCGGATGCCCGTTGACCACGCCCTGATCGCTTGCTCCGCGCTCCGTTTCCCCCTATTCTTGCGCCACTGTGAAAGGTGCGTTCCGGGGTGGAGCGCGACGGGCAAATTCAGCCGGAAGTAAGCATGAGCTCGGCCCTTGCACCGCTGGCCGAAAATCTGGACACTGAGCTACGGATCCGGCCGACTGATCCGCGGCTTTTCGCCATTGCCGACAAGGTGGCGGCCGGCCAGCGTCTCACGCCGGCCGACGCGCTCGTCCTCTTCGAATCGGATGATCTGCTTGCCATCGGCGCGCTTGCCGATGCCGTCAACCGCCAGAAGAACGGCGACCGTGTCTTCGTCTGCGCGAACCAGCACCTGAACCCGACGAACGTCTGCATCCTGCGTGCGACGTGTACGTTCTGCTCATTCGCCCGCACACCACGCGAGGATGGGGCGTACACGATGACGCTCGAGGAGGCGTTCCACGAGGCGTCGCTCGCTAGCGATACGCCGGTGCGCGAGTTCCACATCGTGGGCGGACTCCACCCGAAGCTGCGGGTCTCGTACTACGAGGACCTGATCCGCGGGCTCAAGGAGCGCCATCCGGGTGTCGAGATCAAGGCGCTGACTGCCGTCGAAATCGCACACCTGGCACGGGTCGAGAAGACCAGTGTCGAGGATGTGCTGATCCGCCTGCGCGAGGCCGGCATGCAGACGATGCCGGGCGGCGGCGCGGAGGTGTTTGCGAAGGGTGTTCGCGCGACCATTGCCCAGCGCAAGCTCGCGGCCGAGGAATGGATCGACGTGCATCGCAAGGCGCACGGGCTCGGCATCCGCACGAACTGCACGATGCTCTACGGCCACGTGGAGAGTCTCCAGGACCGCGTGGACCATCTGGAAATGCTGCGTGCGCTCCAGGACGAGACGGGCGGTTTCCTGACCTACATCCCGCTCGCGTATCATCCGGACAACAACGAGCTGGGAGAGGAGCTGGGCCGCACGGGCACGGCCACCACCGGATTCGACGACCTGAAGAATCTCGCGATCGGCCGGCTGTTCCTGGACAACATTCCGCACATCAAGACGCACTGGATCATGAACACGGCGAAGGTCAGCCAGATCGCACTGCACTTCGGTGTGGACGATCTCGAGGGGACGGTGCGTCGTGAGCGCATCTACCACGAGGCGGGCGCGCATACACCGGAGGGCATGACGTTCGGCGAGATCATCCGCATCGTGAAGGACGCCGGCAAGCGCCCGGTAGAGCGCAACGTGCATTATGACGAGGTGCGCTCGTGGTGATCCGCGCGAACGGCTTCACGAGCGGTCCGGGCGCCGCGCCGCAGGACGGTACCGTACCTCAGGAGCAGCGCGCGCTGCCGATCCTCCAGTCCGCTACGCCGCGGCTGCGGGAGCCGACGAACGAGGGCTCCGTCGGTGCGCGCCGGCGCGTCGAGCAGCCGGTCTACGTCCCGCCGCCGCTGCACACGCGGCCGCATGCCGCCGAGATCGAGCGCTGGATGGAATATCTCGCTCGTACGCCGCTGCTCGAGATCGGTGCGCAGGCCGACGCGCTGCGTCAGCAGAAGCACCCGGAAGGCGTCGTCAGCTACATCGTCGATCGCAACATCAACTACTCGAACCTGTGCGTGACCGACTGCAGGTTCTGCGCGTTCTATCGTCGTCCCAAGGACGGTGAGGCGTACGTGCTGAGCTATGAGGAGATCGGCCGCAAGATCGACGAGGCGAAGTCCGTCGGCGCAGTGCAGATCCTCATGCAGGGTGGCCACAACCCCTACCTGCCGCTCGACTGGTACCTGGAGCTGCTGCGCTACATCAAGGAGCATCATCCCATTCACGTGCACGGGTTCAGTGCGTCCGAAGTGGAGATGATGTCGAAGGTTTCGAAGCTGCCGGTCGACGAGGTGCTGCGGCAGCTCCACCAGGCGGGCCTCGACTCGATGCCGGGCGCCGGCGCCGAAGTGCTGGTCGACGCCGTGCGCGACTTCATCGCACCGAAGAAGATCGACTCGGCACGCTGGATCGAGATTCACGAGGCCGCACACGAGGTCGGCATGCTGACGACCGCCACGCTGATGTACGGCGTGGGGGAAGTGTGGGAAGACCGTCTCGAGCACGTGCTCAGGCTCCGGGCGGCGCAGGAGCGGTCGCTCGCGCGCGGGAAGGGCAGGTTCACGGCCTTCATCACGTGGTCGTTCCAGCCCAGCCTGACGGAAATGCAGGACTGGAAGATCGACCTGGGGACGGGTATGGACTACCTGAAGATGACGGCGCTGTCGCGGTTGGTGCTCGACAACTTCGACAACGTGCAGGTGTCGTACGTGACTCAGGGACCGAAGATGGCGCAGATCGCGCTGCGCTTCGGCGCCAACGATTTCGGTTCGCTCATGCTGGAGGAGAACGTGGTGAGCGCCACGGGCATCGACTTCATCATGCCGGAAGCCGAGATCTGCCGTATCATCGAGGACGCCGGATTCCGGCCGGCACGACGGTACCAGGATTACACTCTGGAGCAGCCCGGCGACTCCGGCTGCACGTGCTGCCGGAGTAACGATCGACCCTTAATGGAGAGCGTAGTGTGAGCAGCGTACTGATCCTGATGGGCTCGGAATCCGATCGGGAGCGCATGGAGAAGGCGCTCCCGATTCTGCAGGATGCCGGTGTGGAGACGGAAGTGGTGGTGTCGAGCGCGCACCGGGACCCGGACAAGACTGCTGAGCTGGCGCGCACGGCGCAGGAACGGGGCTTCGCGGTCGTTATCTGCGGAGCGGGTCTCTCGGCCGCGCTGCCGGGCGTCGTTGCGGCGCACACGAAGCTGCCGGTGATCGGAGTGCCGCTCAGTGCCGCTCTCGGCGGACTGGACGCGCTGCTGTCGATCGCGCAGATGCCGCCGGGAGTGCCGGTCGCATGTGTCGGTATCGACAATGCCCGGAACGCGGCACACCTCGCCTTGCGCATCATCGGCTCGAGCCGCTGACGCATGAGGGTCGGCCTCGGCTACGACTCGCACCGCTTCGCCGAAGGGCGCAGGCTGGTGCTGGGTGGCGTCGACATCGAACACGACCGTGGCCTGGCCGGCCACTCCGATGCGGACGCGGTGGCGCATGCCGTGACGGATGCACTGCTCGGCGCTGCCGGGCTGGGTGACATCGGCCGGCATTTCCCGCCAACGGAAGAGCAGTGGCGGGACGCTGACTCGATCGGGCTGCTCCGGCAGGCATCGCAGCTTGCGGCCGAGCGCAACTTCCAGGTCGTGAACGCCGATGTGACCGTCGTGTGCGAGCGGCCGAAGATCGCGCCGCATGCTGCCGCCATGTGCGCGCGGCTGGCCGACGCGCTCGGCATCGCGCCGGCGCTCGTGTCGGTCAAGGGAAAGACGAACGAGGGAATGGGCTGGATCGGTGCCGGCGAGGGGGTGGCGGCAATGGCCGTCGTCCTCATCGACCGCGTCGAAGGCTGAGCGGCGGCGGAGGAACGTATCAACGCAGTTCTCCAGTGGCTGATGAACCTGCCGCCGGCACTCATCTACGTCGCCATCGGCGCGGGTGCGGCGGTGGAGAACATCGTTCCTCCGGTGCCGGCCGACACGTTCGTCCTCCTGGGCGCGTTCCTCGCCGAATCGGGTCGCGCGGATCCGGTGCTCGTATTCCTGGTCACGTGGGTGTGCAACGTGGCGACTGCCGTCCTGGTCTATCGGCTGGCTCACCGCTATGGCCGCGGATTTTTCAACACGGCCGCCGGACACTGGCTGCTGCGGCCGAAACAGCTCGAGACCATCGGCGTTTTCTACGAGCGGTGGGGTACGCCGGCGATCTTCGTGAGTCGGTTCCTGCCCGCGTTCCGCGCGCTCGTCCCCGTCTTCGCGGGCGTGACGCATGTGCCGCTTTCCCGCGTGCTCCCACCGCTTGCCGTGGCGTCCGCGGTGTGGTACGGCTGCCTGGTCTACATCGGTGCGGCCGCCAGCCGGAACTGGGAGCAGATCATGCGATTCTTCGCCCAGTTCAGCGGCGCGCTGCTCGCCGTCGCCGCCGTTCTGATCGTGCTCGTGGCTGCCTGGTGGGTGCGGAGCCGTCGGGAGCACGCGTGAGCTTTGGTCTCCAGCCGTTCTCCGACCACCTGGCGCTGGAACGGGGTCTTTCAACACGCACCGTTGATGCATACCGGCGCGACCTGGACCGCCTGGTGCTGTATCTCGCGACGCGCGGCGTTGTCCGTCCCGCCGATGTCACGGCCACCGACCTGCGCGAATTCGTGTATCACCTCAAGGACCTGGGGCTCCAGCCCAGCTCCATACGGCGGAACGTCTCCGCGCTCCGAACCTACTTTGCGTATCTTCTGGCGGAGGGCGTGGTCGTCGCCGATCCGACGGACCGCGTGGAGCTGCCGCGGGCGTGGCGGCGCCTGCCGGACGTGCTGAGCCGCGATGACATCACGCGCATACTCGACGCGCCGGATCCATCCGAGCGGCTGTTCTGGCGCGACAAGGCGCTCCTGGAGTTCGCGTATGCGTCCGGCGTGCGGGTCGGCGAGCTGATCACCGTGAAAGTGCGCGACGTAGACCTCCAGGAGGGCCTGGCGCTGGTGTTCGGGAAGGGGTCGCGAGAGCGCATCGTGCCGCTCGGTCGCGCGGCGCTCCAGGCGCTGATGGTCTATCTGCGTGAGATCCGCCCGGTACTGGCGCGGAACCGCGGCGAAGGGGCAGTCTTCCTGAACGCGCGGGGAACGCCGCTGACGCGGATGGGCGTCTGGAAGATCCTGCGCCGGCATGTGGAGCGCGCGGGCATTACGAAACGCGTGACGCCGCACACGCTGCGACATTCGTTCGCGACGCACCTGCTGGAAGGAGGTGCCGACCTGGCGTCCGTGCAGGAGATGCTCGGCCACGCGGACATCGCGACGACGCAGATCTACACGCACGTCGAGCGCGAATACCTGCGCGACGTGCACCGGCGGTTTCATCCGCGCGCGTGAGTCACCGGAAGGGGAACGGATGTGCTGCTGGTCATAGACAACTACGACTCGTTCACCTGGAACCTGGTGCAGCTGATCGGCGACCTGGGTGTCGAGCCGGTCGTTCGCCGCAATGACGAGATCACGGTGGACGAGATCGCGGAGATGGCGCCGGAGCGCATCGTCATCTCGCCGGGACCGTGCACGCCGGCAGAGGCCGGGATCAGCGTTGACGTGATCCGCCGCCACGGTGCGCACACGCCGATCCTGGGTGTCTGTCTCGGGCATCAGGCGATCGGCGCGGCGTATGGCGGGGAGGTGGTGCGGGCACGCAGAATCATGCACGGCAAGCTCTCGCCGGTGGCGCACCGCGGCGCCGACCTGTTCCGGGGGCTGCCGAGCCCGCTCGACGTGACGCGGTACCATTCGCTGGTGCTGGATCCCGGATCGCTGCCCGCTTCATTGGAGGTGCTCGCCTGGACCGACGAGCCGGGGTGGGAAGATGAGATCCAGGCGGTGCGGCATCGCGAGCATCCGGTATGGGGCGTGCAGTTCCACCCGGAATCGATCGCCAGTCAGGGCGGTCGCGAACTGCTCCACAATTTTCTGAGCGCGACATGACTGCCTTGTCCCATACCCTGCGGCCGCTCGTCCTGTGCGGCGTGCTGCTGGCGGCCGCATCGGCCGCTGATGCCCAGACGGTTACGGTGCGTGGCCGCGGCGATGCGGAGAACGATCGCTACCTGCAGCGCCTGGTCGACTCGGGCGCGTACGAGGTGATCGCGGGCGACACGCTGCTCGCGCGCAACGATACCATCCATGGCACTGCGCTGGTGGTAGGCGCGACCGCTCGGCTGGAAGGTGTGATCACCGGCGATCTCGTGATCGTCGATGCCAACGTGTTCGTGCGACCGACCGCGCGCATCCTGGGTGATGTCCGCAACATTGCCGGCGGGTTGTATTACTCCGAACTGGCCGCCGTCATCGGCACGGTCCACTCCGAGCCGAACGCGCCGTATCGCGTGGATCGCGATGACGGCAGTGTCATCATCCGCGGCACGACGGCTGAGTCAGCCCTGGTGCTGTACGGCTTCAGGGGGATCCGGATTCCCACGTACGACCGCGTCGACGGCCTCACGGCGAGTTTGGGCGCGGGCTACCTGCTGCCGCGCATCGGTGATGTGGAGCCGATCATCCGGGGCCGTCTCGATTACCGCACCGAGCGCAGTGAGTTCACCGGCGGGCTCGAGCTAGCCGCCACACGACGGCGCACGGAGGTTGCCGTCGGAGCGGAGCGGACGACGATCACGAACGAACGCTGGATCCGCTCGGACGTAAACAACAGTATCAGCTCACTGGTTCAGGCGAAGGATCGACGCGACTACTACGCTGCGGACCGTGCGTACCTCGAGGTGCGCAGGCTGCTCGAGAGCGGCGCGCGCGTTACCAATGCCTTCGCTCGCGCCCAGATCGAGGACGCCACGCCACTCGTGGCCGGAGATCCGTGGAGCATTACCGGCGACTTCCGCACGGACAACATCGCCGTTGCCGAAAGTCGCACGACGAGCGCGATCCTCGGCGCGTCCACCGTATGGACACTGCCGCGGCACGTGGTCGAGATCGATGCCGCGACCGAGGTCGGCACTGACCTGCTCGATGGTGACTTCTCCTTCGCCCGTTACCAGATCGACGCGAGCTGGGCCATGGCCGCGCTCGCCAACCACACGCTCACCATCGAACCTCACGTGCAGGGTCCGCTGCCGGGCACCGACTCGCTGCCGTTCCAGCGCTGGAGCTTCGTCGGCGGGTCGGGAACGCTGTATACGTACGACGTGGCAGAGTTCCGCGGCGATCGCGTCGCATTCGTGGAGACCGAATACTCCATCCCGCTGCCGCGCCGACTCCGCATCCGTTTCTTCGGCCGGCCGCACTTCGATCTGCTCCACATGGCGGGCATGGCCTGGTCCGCCGAGGAGTCCCCCGGCTTCGAGCAGAATGTCGGTGTGCGACTCCGTTTCAACATCGTGTATCTCCGCGCGGTTACGGATCCCTCCCGCTTCAGTGAAGACGCGGAATTCGCTGTCGGCGTCTCCTTCCCGAGGCGTGCGCTGCCGTGGCAGACCGGTCAGTAATTTCTTTGACAGACTGAGCGGCGCCCGTTACCTTTCGGCGTGAAAATTGCGTAGCGCCGCGCCCCTTCTGACCCCGACAACGGTGCGCCACGAACGGACCCTGGGCGTCATTCCCGCCCGGCTCGGCTCGGAGCGGCTGTCGCGAAAGCCGTTACATCCCATTGCGGGCAGACCGCTGCTGGAGTGGGTGTGGCGACGCGTCGTCGGATTCCACGTGCTCGACCGCGTGGTGGTGGCGACGGACGCGGCGGAGATCGTGGAGGCATGCCGGACCTGGGGCGCGGAGGTGGTAATAACATCGGAGCATCACGCGTCGGGTACCGAACGGATCGGCGAGCTGATGGGTCGCGCCGAGTACGCCGCGTTCGACGTCGTGGTGAACGTGCAGGGCGACGAACCCTTCGTGGAGGAGGAGCACGTCGCGGCGGCAATAGCGCAGGTTACGAACGGGTTCGATATCGGGACGGTCGCGGCGCCGGTTGGCACGATGGAGGCGTGGCGCGATTCCGGGGTAGTAAAGGTGACGCGGCGAGCGGATGGCGCCGCGCTCTACTTTTCCAGGAGCCCGATTCCTCATCGCCGGGATGGAGATCCGACGGTCGAGGCGCTGGGAGCGGAGCCGTATCTGCGGCACATCGGCCTGTATGCGTACCGGCCGGACGTGCTGCGGCGCTGGAGCGACCTGCCGGCTTCCAGGCTCGAGGCGATCGAGCGGCTGGAGCAGCTGAGGGCGCTCGAGGCGGGATTGACGATCGGCGTCGGTGTGGTGGCGGGTGCGGCGGGCGGGGTGGACACGCTGGCGGATGCGGAGCGGGCGGAGCAGAGGCTGCGGAGTGAACAACACACCTGAGGGACAGCGCGCGATGAGTGAGCAGAGCCGACACCCCACCAAGTACATCTTCGTCACCGGCGGCGTGGTATCCTCGCTGGGGAAGGGAATTGCGGCCGCATCGATCGGCCGCCTGCTGGTGGAGCGCGGTCTGCGCGTGACGATTCAGAAGTTCGACCCGTACATCAACGTCGATCCGGGCACGCTGTCGCCGTTCCAGCACGGCGAGGTGTTCGTAACGGACGATGGCGCGGAGACGGACCTGGATCTCGGTCACTACGAACGCTTCATTGATGAGTCGCTATCGCAGGCGAACAACATCACGACGGGTCGCATCTACCTGGATGTGATCACGAAGGAGCGTCGCGGCGATTATCTGGGCGCCACGGTGCAGGTCGTGCCGCACATCACCGATGAGATCAAGCATGCCATCCGGCGGCTGGCGCCGAGCCGTGATGTGGTGATCACGGAGATCGGCGGTACGGTCGGTGACATCGAGTCGCTGCCGTTCCTCGAAGCCATACGTCAGTTCCGCCAGGAAGTCGGCCGTGAGCACACTCTGTTCATCCACCTGACACTGATTCCGTACATCGCGGCCGCCGGCGAGCTGAAGACGAAGCCGACGCAGCATTCGGTGCGCGAGCTCATGGAGATCGGGATTCAGCCGGACGTACTGATCTGCCGCACGGATCGGCCGCTCTCGGACGACCTGAAGCGGAAGACGGCGCTGTTCACGAACGTGGATCCGGCAGCCGTCATCGAGGCGCGCGATGTCGACACCATCTACGAGGTGCCGCTGGCATACCGCGCGCAGAAGCTGGACAACCTGATCGTCTCGAAGCTGGGCCTGACCACCCCGGAACCGGACCTGGGCGAGTGGCAGACGCTGGTCAACCGGGTGCGGCATCCGCAGAACGGGAGCGTGCGCATCGCGGTCGTCGGCAAGTACACGGCGCTGGTCGACTCGTACAAGTCGGTGCAGGAAGCGCTGATTCACGGCGGCATCGCCAACGATGTCGGGGTCGAGATCGACTGGCTGTCGAGTGAGGACTTCGAGAAGCCGGACGAGCATGCGGACGGCGCAGCCGGCACCGCGAAGGGTGCGGCGGCGGGCAACGGCAGGCGCGGGCCGGAGCTGCTGGAGAAATATGATGGCCTGCTGATCCCGGGCGGATTCGGCGTGCGCGGTGTGGAGGGGATGCTCGATGCGGTGCGCTGGTCGCGTGAGAACGGGCTGCCGTTCTTCGGCATCTGTCTGGGCCTCCAGTGCGCGGTGATCGAGTATGCGCGCAATGTGTGCGGCCTAAGCGGCTCGAACTCCGCGGAGTTCAACGGCGACCTGACCGAAGCCGTGATCTGCCTGATGGACTCGCAGCGGCAGGTGACGGATCTCGGAGGGACGATGCGACTCGGTGCGTACGCGGCGCGGCTCACGCCCGGCTCGCGTGCGGCCGACGCGTACGGTACGCTCGAGATCAGTGAGCGCCACCGCCACCGCTACGAGGTGAACAACGCGTATCGCGAGCTGCTCGGCAAGAACGGGATCCGCTTCAGCGGCCTCTCGCCCGATGGCAACCTCGTCGAGATCATCGAGGTGCCCGAGCACCCGTGGTATCTCGGCTGTCAGTTCCATCCGGAGCTGAAGTCGCGGCCCACGCAGGCGCACCCGCTGTTCCAGGCGTTCGTCGCGGCGGCGCTGGCGCGCCGGCGCATGGGTGAGCAGGACACTGCAGGCGAGCCACGAATCGCGCCGCAGGCGGCTGTACGCGCATGAGCATGGACGCCCTGTTCGACGGCCGCTTCTTCCTGATCGCAGGGCCCTGCGTGCTGGAGGATGATGCGCTCAACCTGCAGGTCGGCGAGGCACTGGCCGATCTGCAGGCGCGCACGGGTGTGCCGATCGTGTTCAAGGCGTCGTTCGACAAGGCCAATCGCAGCCGGGCGGGCGCCGCACGCGGGCCAGGCCTGGAGGAGGGTCTGCGGCGACTGGAGCGTGTGGGCGCCGCGACCGGTCTGCCGCTGCTCACCGACGTCCATGAGGCGCAGCAGGCGGCCGCGGTCGGCGCCGTGTGTGACGTACTTCAGATCCCGGCGTTCCTGAGTCGTCAGACGGACCTGGTCGAAGCGGCCGCGCGCACCGGACGCAGCGTCAACATCAAGAAGGGTCAGTGGATGGCGCCCGAGGACATCGGTGGCGCCGTCGACAAGGCACGTGCAGCCGGCGCGGCCGCGGTCGCGGTCACCGAGCGGGGCACGTTCCTGGGCTACGGCGATCTGGTCGTGGACATGCGTTCGTTCGCAAGGATGCGTGAGGCTACGGGGGCCACGGTCATCTTCGACGGCACACACAGTGTGCAGCGGCCCGGTCGCGCGGATGGGGCGAGTGGCGGGGACCCTCAGTTCATCCAGCCGCTGGTGCTGGCGGCCATGGCGGCCGGCGCGAACGCGCTCTTCCTGGAGGTGCATCCGCAGCCTGAGCGCGCGCCGTCGGACGGCTCGAACATGCTGCCGCTGGACCGGCTGCCTGCCCTGCTGGAGCGGGTGCTGGACGTGCGTGCTGCGGCGCGGCGGGAAGAAGAGGAGGTGATGCGTGCCGGCGGTCGCTGACCTCACTCATGTGATCGCCTCGGGGCGTCGCGTGCTGCGCATGGAGGCCGATGCGTTGCGCGACCTCGAGCTGCGCATCGATGACGACTTTGCGACCGCGGCTGCGCTCGTTCTGGATGCGCCCGGCCGCGTGATCGTGAGCGGCATCGGCAAGAGCGGCATCGTCGCACGCAAGATCGCCGCGACTCTCACCTCCACCGGAACGCCCGCGATCTTTCTGCATCCCGTGGAAGGACTGCACGGCGACCTGGGCATCGTGAGCCGCGGCGACGTGGCCATCCTGCTGTCGAAGAGCGGCGAGTCGAGCGAGCTGACCGGCCTCGTCGAGTACCTGAAGCGGCTCGGCGTGCGCATCGTTGCTCTGACCGGTGGCCCGCAATCCACGCTGGGTCGCGCGGCCGACGTGGTGCTCGACTGTTCCGTCAGCGAGGAGGCCTGTCCCTTCGACCTCGCCCCCACGACGTCGAGCACCGCCGCGCTCGCCATGGGGGATGCGCTCGCCGTCGCACTGCTGGAGACACGTGGCTTCACGCGCGAGGACTTCGCCCGTCTGCATCCCGGCGGGTCGCTCGGTCGCAAGCTCACGCTGCGTGTCCGCGACGTCATGATCGATGACGATTATCCACGCCTCGGCCCTGACGCACCCATGCGCCAGTGCGTGATGCTGCTCGCGGAGAAGCGCGGTACGGTCCCCGTGGTGGATGGCGCCGGCCGCGTCATCGGCGTGGTGACATCCGGCGACCTGACCCGGCGCATGGAGCGGCAGGAGGACATTTTCGATACTCCGGTGAGCGAAGTGATGAACGCGGCGCCGAAGGTTGTGGATGCGGACGAGCTGGCCGCCGCCGCAGTCTATGTCATGGAGACACACGGCATCATGGCGCTGCCCGTCGTGTCGGCAGAACACCGCCTCGTCGGTCTGGTGCATCTGCATGACCTTCTGCGCGCCAACGCGGTATGATGTACTCATGAGAAGATTCTTTCCCGCGGTCCTCGCCCTGGTCCTCGCTCTCGGCGCGTGTGACGACTCCACCGCGCCGCCCACGGCGGACTACGAGTCGCTCCCGGCCGACAACGTGGTCACGCGGCTGGACCAGCTGCTCACGACCGATGGCGTGCGCCGCGCGCAGCTGCGCGCCGATACGGCCTATGTATTCGAGGACTCGGCCACCACTCAGCTGCGCGGCGTGACGCTCGAGACGTACGACGAGACCGGCAAGCTCACGTCCACGCTCACGTCCGAGGAAGGCGAGTTCAACAGGGACACACAGAAGACCGTCGCACGCGGCAATGTCGTGCTGGTCATTCCGGATCCGGACGGCCGCACGATCTGGACCGAGGAGCTGCATTATGATCCCACCACGAAGCGCCTGTGGAGCGATGTCGCGACGCGCATGCGGGAGAACACCGGTGAGGAGTTCAACGGGGTGCGATTCACTGCGGACGACGAGTTCCGAAACGTAAGTGTGCCGGGCGGCTCGGGCACGAACCTGCCGCTGCCAGTGAACCGTCAATGAACGCACGGGCCGCGGGACTCACCGTTCTCCTCGCCGCGCTGGCACCGGCTGCGCCGCTGCACGCGCAGACGGGGGAGAGGTGTGACCTGCTGGATAACCCGACCCGCGATTTCAACATCAGCAATCGGGGTACGCCGGCCGAATCGTGGTACATCACCCAGGCGGTGCTGGTCTGCCCGGGAGGTCGCCGCATTGTAGCTCAGACGGCGACATATTCGGTGGCCGTCGGGCAGATCACGCTGAACGGGAATGTGCAGGTCGATGATGAGGATCGCTCGCTGCGCTCCGAGTTCGCCCAGTACTTCACGGAGACCGAGCAGCTGCACGCGCGGACGAACGTAGTGTTGCGCGAGAAGGTGAACGGGTCCGTAATCATGTCGGAGCTGCTCGACATCTACCAGGAAACGCCGCAGCGCGAGAGCCTGCTTATCGCCACAGGCGGGCAGCCGCGCGCGATTCTGTTTCAGCGCCCCGGCACCAGGGCGGCTGCAGCTGGCGACACCCTGCCGCGCATGGCGGCAGGCGCGGCGCGTGACAGCACGGTGCTCGATGCGCGCGAGATCCGCGTCATGGGCGGCCAGTCGTTCCGCGGCACGGGGAACGCCGTGCTGCGGCGCGACTCGCTGACGGCGACGGGGGATGCCATCGAGTTCAGGGATGCGACGCAGCAGCTGGACGTCATGGGGAGTGCGGTCGTGCAGCTCCCTGCGCAGGAGCTGCGCGGCGACACGATCACCGGCACAGTCGATGAGCAGGACCAGATCGACGAGGTGCTCGCGCGTCACGGCGCTTCACTCCATACGGACGACCTGGATGTCACCGCGCCGGCCATTCGGCTGCTGTTCGCAGAGGGAGCCGTCGAGCGACTCGTCGCCATGCCGTGGGAGCCGGCGCCTGGAGCGTCTCCAGGCGCGCGGCCGCACGTCGAGTCCGACATGTTCAACATGGATGCTGACTCCATCGATGTGATCGCGCCGGGCGGTCAGATCACGCAGGCGGTGGCCATAGGTGATGCGCGCGGCGAGCGCGTGATTCCGGACTCGCTTCAGTCGCTCCTTCCCGAGGCGACGCCCGAGGTCATGGCGCTGCTCTCCAGGGACTGGATGCGCGGCGATACGGTGCGCGCCCGCTTCGCACCGAACCCTCGCGCCGAAATCGACACCGCGGCGACCGCGACGGTCATGGAGCAGCTGGCCGCGCACGGCAACCAGGCGCAGTCGATGTACAGTATCCGCGATGAGGACGATCCGGCCGCGAAGCTCTCGTACAACTATCTGCTCTCGTCCTACATCGAGGTGAACTTCCTCGATGGCGAGGTCAGCACCGTGTCCGCCGCCGGCGATGCCCGTGGCATCTATCTCCAGCCAGCCGAGGCCGTCCGCGCAGCGGGTTCCGGCACGGTCGGCGCTGCAACACCGCCGCCACCGCCGCCCGGACCGGGGTCGGGTCCCCGATGAGTCTGCTCGACTACGTCGCCGGCCTGAAGCCGCACGAGGCCTCCATCGCGGCCGCACTCCTCGAGCTCGTGCGCCGCGCAGACACCGATGGCGCACTCGATCGCGGCCAGTGGTTCGCCGCGATCCGCAGCGAGTACGTCGCACGCGACGATGTCGATACGCCTGCGCCCATGGCGATCGCCGGCGATGTCGCATCGCCCGAGGACGCCGACCGCTACTTCGAGGAGCATGTGCTCACCAGGCTCGTCGCGGATGGCGTCGTGCTCGCCGAGCCCGCGGGCGAGGCGTGGGAGCGCGCACGTGTCGCCCCGGATTACTGGGGCGCGCTGTTAGCGGACCAGCGCGTGGAGGTCGAGGCACAGCTGGACCGCGCGGTCGGGATTTTGCTCAATGCACCCACCCGGCCAGGCGCTGGCGCCGGTCGCAGGCGCGGACCGCTGGCCGGTGCGAGCACGCTGTCGGCACGGGGGCTGGTGAAGATCTATCGGCGGCGGCGGGTGGTGGCGGACGTGAACGTGGAGGTCTCGCAGGGCGAGATCGTGGGGCTGCTGGGGCCGAACGGGGCAGGGAAGACGACGACGTTCTACATGATGGTGGGTCTGATCGGACCGGATAAGGGGAAAGTGTTCCTGGACGAGCGGGAGCTGACCCGCACCCCCATGTACAAGAGGGCCCGTGCGGGGATAGGCTATCTGGCGCAGGAGCCGTCGATCTTCCGGAAGCTGACGGTAGAGGAGAACATCCTGGCGATCCTGGAGACGATGCCGCTGAAGCGGCGGCAGCGCCGGGAGCGACTGGAGCACATGCTGGACGAGCTGGGGCTGAAGCACCTGCGCAAGGCGCGGGCATATTCGCTGTCGGGAGGAGAGCGGCGCCGCCTGGAGATCACGCGCGCGCTGGTGTCGGAGCCGAAGTTCATGCTGCTGGATGAGCCGTTCGCGGGAGTGGACCCGATCGCGGTGCATGACATCCAGCAGATTGTCGCCGACCTGCGACATCGCGGCATAGGGGTAATCATAACCGATCACAACGTGGAGCAGACGCTCGACATCGTCGATCGCGCTTACATCATGTACGACGGGAAGGTGCGCGTGTCGGGAACGGTGGGCGAGCTGGTATGGAATGACGAAGTGGCAGAAATCTATTTTGGACCTACGCTCACGGCGCGCATGCGCGAGCGGTATCGACGTCCGGAAGTAGTCGCATGAGCATACGCACAGGGCTGTACCAGGGCACACAGCTGAAGCAGGAGATGAAGATCAATCCACGCCTGTACCAGGCGATGGATCTTCTGTACATGCCCCTGCTCGACCTGCAGCAGCACATCAAGCAGGAGATGCTGAACAATCCTTTTCTGGACCTGGAGGAGCCGCAGGTCACGGAAGAGGAGATCACTCCCTCCGAGAAGGAGAAGGAGAAGGAAGAGAAGGAAAAGGCCGAGGAGATCGACTGGGAGGAGATCCTCCTGGACGGCTTCGAGGCGGGCGGCCGGCGCCAGGAGTACGAGGAGAAGGAGTACTTCGAGCCGGTCAGCGTCGAATCGCGTGACCTGTACGACCATCTGCGGGACCAGCTGGTGCTGCTGCGGCTCTCTCCGCGGCAGGTGCTGCTGGGCGAGGAGATCATCGGCAACATCGACGAGAACGGGTATCTGACGTGCTCGCTCGAGGAGGTGGTGAAGGGTCTGAACCTGTGGCTGGAGGATGCGGGTGCGGACTGGGCGGAGGAGGAGGGCGGAGAAGCTGTGCCGTTCACGCTGGAGGACGGCGAGGAGATGCTGCGGATCCTCCAGGCGTTCGATCCGGCTGGCATCGGCGCGCGCGACCTGCGCGAATGCCTCGTGCTCCAGCTTCAGGATTTCGAGATGGAGGACACGCTGGCGTACCGCATCGTGCGCGAGTACTTCGACCAGCTGATCAACCATCGATGGTCGGAGATCTCGAAGGACCTGTCGATCACGCCGAAGGATGTGCAGACCGCGGCCGACGAGATCGCGAAGCTGGATCCGAAGCCGGGCCTCAAGTACTCGGCGCCGCCGGACAACTACATCACGCCGGACCTCATCGTCGAAAAGATCGATGGCGAGTACCTGGTGTTCCTGAACGACACGAGCCTGCCGCGCCTGAAGTTGTCGCGTGCGTACCGCGAGATCGCGAAGGACAAGAGCAAGTTCAAGGGCGAGAACAAGGAGTTCATCAGCAACAAGCTGAACAGCGCGAACTGGATGATCCAGGCGATCGAGCAGCGCCGTCAGACCATGCTGAAGGTGATGAACTTCATCGTGGATCGTCAGCGAGAGTTCTTCGAGAAGGGCGTGCAGTACCTGAAGCCGCTGACGCTGCGCGAGGTGGCGGAAGTCATCAACATGCACGAGTCCACCGTGTCGCGTGTAACGAACGAGAAGTTCGTGCAGACGCCGCGTGGTGTGCTGCCGCTGAAGTTCTTCTTCTCGAGCGGCCTGTCCACGACGTCGGGCGAGGATGTGAGCGCGCGCGGCATCAAGGCCAAGATCCAGAAGCTGGTGTCCGACGAGGAAGCGAAGCGTCCGCTCACGGACCAGGCGATCGTGAATATCCTGAAGGATGAGGGCATCCAGATCGCGCGCCGCACGGTCGCCAAATACCGCGATCAGCTCGGCATTCTATCCGCGCGGATGCGCAAGCGGGTGTGAGCACGCGGACGCGGCACCCACTCTGCAGAACGGCTCGTCTTCGCATGAGCACGTCCCGGACATCGACCGAACGCCCGTGCTCCGGGTCACGGCGCTGCTCCGTTGAGCCGTCCTGCAGAGTGGGTGCCGCGTCCGGCACGCCGCAGAACGGGAGCTGACGCCCCATGTCGCAGCCCGTCCCGATGACGGAACCGGCCCGCCCGCCGCAGCTCAGTGCGGCCGCGCGCCGTGACTTCGCCGTCATCATTCCCGCCTACAACGAAGCCGACAACGTGCCGGACCTCGTGCGTGAGCTGCGTGCGACGTTCGAGCGGCACGGCCTCGAGGGCGAGGTTCTGCTGATCGACGATGGCTCGACGGATGGTACCGGCGAGCGGGCGGCTCGGGAGGCGGGCGGCTGGTCGCAGCTCCGCGTCCTCACGCATCGCCGGAACTTCGGCAAGACCGAAGCGATGGTGACGGGGGCGGAGAACACGGACGCGCGCTGGGTCATCCTGTTCGATGCGGATCTCCAGCATGGCACGGAGGAGATCCCGCGCTTCCTGGAGAAGCTGGATGAGGGCTTCGACATCGTGACGGGTCGGAAGGTCGGTCGCTATGAGAAGGCGGCGGTGTCCAGCATCTACAACCGGCTGAGCCGCGTCATCTTCGACGTCCCGGTGTCCGACACGAACTCGATGAAGGCGTTCCGCCGCGACATCCTGGATGAGGTCCGGCTGCGCCACGACTGGCACCGGTTCTTCGTCGTGCTCGCGTATGCGCG
>DATHUY010000120.1 GCA_035461765.1 Longimicrobiales bacterium | reverse complement strand
GCCGCCGATTTCAGGCTGACCGGCGCATGGGTGGGGAATGACGCGCTGAACGCAGGCGATCGCAACACCGTGCGCGTCGAGTTTCGCGGCGTGACGGCGAGCGGGCCGCGGATGAATCAGTACGCACACACCGCGGGCACGTCCGGGGCGCTGCCTGCGCATCTTCAGGGGGATGGCAATCGACTCGAGTTCGTCGGGGACGCTGTGACCTTCGCGCAGATCAACCGCGATGTGGCTCCATCTCCCGGTCCGGGGTTCTTCAGGAGCGGGCGGCCGGAGCGTTAGTCGGCACCGGCGATGAGCCGGATCGAGCGGGAAATCCGAAAGAGTGGTGAAGCCCCGATCACGGAGGCCGTCACCCCCATCCGGAGGTCCCGCAATGTCGATGTCCATCCCCGCCATCCTCCAACGCACAGCCAGGGTCGATCACCGACGGGTGGCGACACGCCGCGCCGCACGACCTGTCGTCGTCGCCCTGTGCGCTGCCGCGCTCGCGGCATGCAGCGACATGACCGCGCCCGAAACATCTTCGCTCAATGTCACTGACGGTGCACCAAACGCCTGGCAGTCGCCGGACACCAACATCCAGTTCGGTGACTTCGCGCTCCATGTGCCCGCGAACGTAAATCACATCCGAGGCGTTCTCATGGCCTTGGGCGGGCCCGACACGCGGGGGTTTGCCGTCGGAACGCCGTTCGGCGCGCCACCGGGCGTGGAGGGAGCGCTCCAGGAGCTCGGCTCCATGTTCCGCGATCTCGCGGCCGAGCGCGGTCTCGCGATCCTCGGCTCACGGCGGGGTGGACCAACGGCGTTCCCGAACGATCCGGCGAGCGACCAGCTTCTGCTCGACGCGATCGCCCAGGCCGCGACCCTGACCGGTCGCCCCGACCTCCTGGACGCCCCGCTTCTCGTGTACGGCATCTCCAGCGGCGCTCCCGAGGCGACCGGATTTGTGCAACGGAATCCGGAACGCATCACGGCCCTGTTCCTGAAAGTTCCGCTATCGGCGGGGCCGTTGACCGGCCAGGCCCTCCATGTGCCCAGGTACATGGTCCTCGCCGAGCTCGACGCCTTCGTGGACAACACGATGTTGAGCGCGACCTTCGAGGCGTACCGGGCCGCCGGCGCACCCTGGGCCATGGCTCTGGAGCCCGGCGTCCCCCACCACTCGCTGTCGCCCGCGCAGCGTGAGCTGACCGTCGATTGGATGAGAACCATCCTGCCGCTCGGGAACGCCGGCCCGTTCCGTCAGAATCCGCCGCAGGTCGGCTGGCTCGGCGATCCGGCGACCGGCGACATCGCGCCGGTACGGACCTTTGCCGGCGACCCCAGCGCGGCGAGCTGGTTTCCCACGCGACCGCTGGCCGCGCAATGGGCCGCGTTCATCGGGATGTGACACCGGCGGACCCGTGCACCCCTCCGCCGCAACGCGGAGGGGTGCAGTCCCCACTGCGACCATGTTGCAGCAGCCCCCCGCGAGCCGGCCTCCCCCAGTTTTTCATCCCTCGACCTTCAGAAGAACCACCCGAAGTCACTTTGAAATACAAAGTACTTGACGATCGCGCGAATCGTCGGTAGCATCATGGCACGCAGCAACCGCATGACCGACCGCTACTTGGAGTCCAGCAGGTGATTCAGAAGGACGCGCACGCCGGCCCGACCGAGCTACGCATACGCGACGTATCCAGGACCTATCCCAACGGCGTGCAGGCGCTGAAGGACGTGACGCTCACGATCCCCGTGGGCATGTACGGCCTGCTCGGCCCGAACGGCGCGGGCAAGTCCACGCTCATGCGGATCCTGGCGACGCTTCAGGAGCCGGACAGCGGCAGCGTCACGCTGGGCGACATCGACGTCGTCGGACAGAAAGCCGAGGTGAGGAAGACGCTCGGCTACCTGCCACAGGAATTCGGCCTCTACCCGAAGGTCAGTGCGGAGACGCTGCTCGATCATTTCGCATTGCTCAAGGGCATTGGCGAACGCGGCCCGCGCAAAGCTGTTGTCGAGTCATTGCTGCGGCAGGTCAATCTGTGGGATGTGCGGAAGCAGAAGCTGGGCGGCTATTCGGGCGGGATGAAGCAGCGCTTCGGTGTGGCGGTCGCGCTGCTCGGCAATCCGAAGCTGCTGATCGTGGATGAGCCGACGGCGGGGCTGGACCCGGCGGAGCGCGTGCGCTTCCTGAACCTGCTGTCGGAGCTGGGCGAGAACAGCGTCGTGCTGCTCTCGACGCACATCGTCGATGATGTGAGCGAGCTGTGCACGAACATGGCGATCATCGATCGGGGCGAGATCCTGCTCGAGGCCGGACCCCTGCGTGCAGTGGAGGAGTTGCGCGGCCGCATCTGGCGACGCGTGATCGCGAGGGAAGAGCTGCCGCGGCTGGAGCGTGAGCATGCGGTGATCTCGACGAAGCTGCTGGCCGGTCGCACGGTAGTGCGCGTCTACAGGGACGCGCAGCCCGGGCCCGAGTTCGAGTCGGCCGAGCCGGACCTGGAGGATGTGTACTTCAGTACGCTGTCGGGACAGATCGGCCGGCGTGCGCAGGGCGGGGCGGTCACGGCCACCGCGGCTGAGCGCGCGCGTGCCCGGCATTCCGACCGTGGCGGGCGGCAGGCGGCGTCATGAAGCTGCGGGAGATCTTCCGTTTCGAGCTCGCCTATCAGATCCGGCGGCCGTGGCCGTGGCTGGCGTTCGCCGTGCTCGTCGTATTCGCGTTCCAGAACACACGGGTCGCCATCGTGCCGGTCACGCTGCCGGAAGATTTCATCCTCAACTCGCCGTTCATCATTGCGGCCGTGACCGTGTTCAGCTGTCTCATCTGGATGCTGGTGGCGTCGGCGATACCAGGCGAGGCGGGTGCGCGCGATGTGCAGACGGGGATGCACCCGCTCACGTACACGCTGCCGGTCAGCAGAGCGCAGTACCTTGGCGGCCGGTTTCTCGCGGCGCTCGCGCTCAACGCACTGATCCTGCTCGGCGTGCAGGTGGGCAGTCTGCTCGCCGCGTACGCCCCGGGCGTCGATCCAGCGATCATCGGTCCGTTCAGACCCGCTGCATACCTGGCAGCGTACGGGCTGATTGCGCTGCCGAACGCGTTCATCGTGACAGCGATCCAGTTCTCGCTGGCGCTGCTGAGCGGGCGTGCCATGGCTGGCTACCTCGGCAGCATGATCGTCGTCTTTCTCGCCATCCCGGTGAGCGTGTTCGTCACGTTTGCATTCGGTCGGCCGGGGCTCGGCAAGATGCTGGATCCGCTCGGTTTCATCGCCATCATGAATGCGATGATGCTGGAGTGGACGATCGTCGAGAAGAACATCCGCATGTTCACGCTCGACGGTCCCATGCTGTGGAACCGGCTGCTGTGGCTGGGCGTCGCCGTGGTTACGCTGGCACTCCTGCACATGCGCTTCCGCTTCGTGCATCGCACGGCGTTCGATCCGCGTAGCCTGCTGCCGCGCCGGTTCACTTCGAGGCGGGCCGTACCGGACGATGCTGCGCGCGGACGGACGGCCATCGCGGTGCCGGCTGTCCGTCAATCGTTCGGCACG
>DATHUY010000119.1 GCA_035461765.1 Longimicrobiales bacterium | reverse complement strand
GTCAGGGGGCCGGGGGCGCGGGCAGTCTCGCTGTCGGTCATGAATTCGGCGGCCTGGCCGCGGCTCGGGTGGCGAAAAGGATAGACGCGTCAGACCGGCGGGGCCAAGCCGACGGGTTGGCCGACGAGCGGCACGGGATGAAGCGCGTTCATTCCGGGCCGGGCGTCAGCATAGGCCCGGCAGTCGTGCCGCGCAACGCGGGTCACGCGCCCGGCCGGTCCCCCGCCTCGTCCCGGCACGCGCGGCTGCGCAGCGCGGCGGCGCGCAGTGCGGCACGGCCGCGCGGCTCATCGGCGGGAAGACGAGCGAGCAGAACGTCCGGCACGTCGGTAAACATGCCGGTTACACCTGCAGCCGTCATCGCCTGCATCATCGCGGGATCGTTCACGGTGTAGGGGTGCAGCTCCAGGCAGAGCGCGGCCGCCGCGCGGCCGAGTCCCTCATCCACGTCCAGGCAGTACGGCCCGATACCCACCGCATAGCTCCTGATGTCTTCGAGCCGGCCAGCAATGTCCTGCGGTGCTTCGCGGCAGTCGTACAGGAGCTGGATCAGCGGGAGCGACGGATCCATGTCGTGGATCATGCGCAGGCTGCGCTCGCTGAACGACTGGATGAGCACGCGCCATTCGCGCGCGGCGGGACCGCGCAGCGAGAAGCGATCGAGCAGCGAAAGCAGCGCCTCCTCCATGCCGGGCGCGTCCTCGGGGTTCTTCGTCTCGATGTAGAAGCTCGCGCGGTCCGCGTACCGCTCGAGCACCTCTTCGAGCGTCGGTATGCGCGCTCCCGCATACGCGGCCCGCGCACGCGAAGGGTACGCCTCGTTGAACCACGATCCGACGTCGCACGAGCGGATCTGCGCGAGCGTGTGATCGATCACGCGGCCCGTACAGCGGCCGTCCGTCGTGCGGTCGAGCGTATCATCATGCAGTACGACGAGCACACCGTCGCTCGTCATCTGAAGGTCCTGCTCGATGAAGTCAGCACCCAGCTGCAGCGCCAGGTCGTAGGAGGGGAATGTGTGTTCCGGCGCATATCCCGAGGCGCCACGATGGCCGATCACCAGCATGTCGCCTCCGCGGCGGGTGAGCTCGATGTGCCAGACCGGATGGCGGTCGCCCCTGTGGGTGCGGGCGCGGCGTCAGAGCTGTCCCGGGAGCCCTCTGACGGCCGGGTCGGTCCACATTTTCGCGTCATTGTGCGGGTCCGGCAGGCGGCCGCACGAGGGGTGTGCGGAATGGACGCTTCGGCGGTATAATGGAGATGCGGCCGGCGGCTCGAACCGGTCGCCATGCTGCACGCCGATGACGTGCTGGACTCACATCGGAGGAGGGCTGGAATGCAGAGCGATGACAGGCCGGCGAACGACTGGGAAACGGCCGCGCGGATCCGGGTGAGCCCCCGGGCCGCAAAGCTGACGGACCGTTTCCCCGTAACTGCCCGGACCGCCCCACGAGGACCCTACTCGCAGATCGGCGACGATGAGACCCACCGCCGCCTTCAGGAAGCCCGCAACCGGGCTCGACATTCCACTGAAGCTCTGATACGAAGAGAACTCGGCCCCGAGTGGGCTGAGGAGTAGCGGAGCGCCGCCCGGCCCTCCCCGCGAGCCGCATTCCGCGGCCGCGGGGGGAGCCGCAAGCGATGCGATGGCGCCGATCAGAACCGGCGGAGCCGCACGCGAAGCGACGCCGCGGGTCAGAACCAGCGGAGCCGCACGCGAGGCGACGCCGCGGGTCAGAACCGGCGAAGCCGTGAGTTACCCGATCCCGCCTCGTCAGAACTCCGAGCCGATGCTGAGGTTGAACCGCCATTTCGCCTGCTGACCGGCAGCGACGCCGAGTGCGACGGGGCCCAGCACGGTTGGCCAGACCGCTCCGATCTCACCACCAAGCCGCCACGTATCCGCATCGCCGAACGCCGCCACATCGTCCGCCGCAGCCAGTGCACGCAGGCGTAAGCGCGCATACCCGCTCAGGAACGTCGGCACCGCGCCGTCCACACCCACCGAAGCCAGCTGTCGGCTGCGCAGCGATGCGTGTGGCAGCCACGGCGCCGTGCCGCGATCCGTGGCCGGCCGTGCATCGAGCGGAGTCTGCGGACTCGCGGCCGCGACGTCGACGATCGCGGCCGCCTGCGCGCGCTGTATGATGAACGTGTGCCCCGCGCGGAGACGCGCGCGCTGATAGGACAGATCGCCACCGCGCATCTCGGCCTCGAGCAGCGGGTCGACACCGGCAACGCGGTCGGGCGGCGGTGCGCGGAAGATGCGGAGGACCGGACCCGTGACCCAGGCTGCTTCCATACCCGGCACGCGCACGCGGTCGGCCGCGGCGAAGAGTGACAGAAACCAGTCCCGGACGGGACCGTGCACTTCGGCGCCTGCGCGTACGCCCTGCCGCCGCACCGTCAGCAGGTCCGTTACGGTATCGGTGTCGAACACACGGATGCGCTCCTCCGCGGTCTGCGCACCGCCCGTCCAGCGCAGGCCGGGAATGAGCGCGGAGAAGAACGTTGCCTCTACGCCCGCCTCATGGCCGAGCTCGTCGATCGTGCCGGCAAGCATGAACTGCACGGGCGTGTTCAGGGATACCCGCCGCTGCAGCGACGCCCAGGCGCCGCCTCCGATGTCGTTGTCCCAGCGCGCGGCACCGGCAATGTTCGCACTGGCCGCGGGCGTCACCTCGATGACGAGAGTCGGCTGCGGCTCGAGCTCGACCCGGGGCCACACGGCCTGGAAGAGCCCGGTCGCGTACAACGCCGCCGTGCGACGCACGATGTCATCGGCGTCGTACGGGCCTGCCGCGTCATCCATCACACGCCGGATCAGTCGCTCGAACGCGGCGTCCGCCCCGTCCACACGCACAGCAGCGATGCGCGCCGGCGCGGCACCGGGCTCGCGCCGCACAGCTGGCTGCTGCGGTACGGGCGGCACCTGCTCGAGCACAGCGTCATAGCCGGCTTGCAGCACGTCCGCCGCATCGGCAGGGAAGTACGTCTCGGAAAGGCGCGGCTCGATGTCCGGCAGCACCAGTATGTCCGGTTCGGACCCGGTCTCCGGCCGCGCGTTCTCGATCAGCAGACGGAGCGCGCGGACACCGAGGTCCAGTGCGCCACGCTCCGGCATGTCCGGCCGCGGGCGCAGGACATCGATGGCGATGACCTGCCCATCACTCAGGCCGCGCGCGACCGACACGGGCAGATTGTTCGCGACACCGCCGTCGATGAGAATCCGGTCGTCGTGCCACCGGACGGGGGCGAACACACCGGGCACCGCCATGCTGGCGCGCACGGCGCGCGGGAGATCGCCGCGCGCCACGACGAATTCCTCGCCCGTCGCCAGGTCGGCCGTGACAGCGCGATAGCGTATGGGCAGACTGTCGAAGTCGTTGCGTGCGCGCACTCCCGCATCGAACAGCAGCTCGATCAGCCGCTGGTTGATCCCCGAGCTCGACAGGAAGCCGCCGTAGAAACGGCCGCTGCTGATGCCGAAGCCGAGCAGCGGCCGCCTCGGATGACGGTGCGTGCCGACGAGCATCGGCTCGGCGGCGAAACGCTCGAGCCAGTTCTCGCGCGCGATGATGTCACGGATCTCGCGGGGGGAGTGACCAGCGGCGTACAGGGCGCCGACAATCGCGCCCATGCTCGCCCCGACCACCAGGTCCGGGCGGTAGCCGATCTCCTCGAGTGCCTGGATTGCGCCGGCGTGAGAGAGGCCGCGTGCGCCGCCACCACTCAGCACAAGCGAGGGCTGCGCGGCACCGGCCGCAGGCAGCAGGCAGAGCAGCAGCGCCCAGAGCGCGTGTCGTGCCGCATTCCACGGTACGGCGCTCCACGTACGGTCCATTGGTCAGCCGAACGCGCGGCGGGCGTCAGCCAGGCGTTCGGGGTTCCCGATCTCCAGCCACCGGGCACCGCCGATGTCGAACTTCGCGATGGGTCGGCCGATCGATGCGAGGCGGAGGTACAGATCGATGATCGAGAACGCGCCCGTCTCGGTGATCATGTCCAGCAGCGCCGGCGATATCACATGAATGCCCGCGAACGCAAACGGGACGGGGTCGGCGCAGTCGGCGTGCACCTCCGCCGGCCCGCCGCCCTGCGCATGCATGCGGCCGCACAGGCCGGTCTCGTCGAACAGCAGGTATCGCGACGTGTCCCGGCGGCTGACCGCGAGCGTTGCGAGCGCGCCCGAATGTACGTGCGCCGTGTGCATGGCGCGCAGGTCGACGTCGCAGAGCACATCCACATTGTGCACGAAGAACGAGCCCTCGCCGCGGAAGAGAGGCTTCGCGTGCAGCAGACCTCCGCCGGTCTCGAGCGGAGCGTCCTCTTCGTGGGAGATGGAAACGGCTACGCCGAAATCATCACGGGATCGCACGAACTCGATGATCCGGTCCGCGTGATGGTGGACATTGATGATGATGTGGTCGGCGCCTGCCGCAATCAGCCGTCGCGCCACGCGCTCCAGCACCGGCACACCACCGACATCGATGAGCGCTTTGGGCGTATCCTGTGTCAGGTCGCCGAGCCGCGTGCCCAGGCCCGCGGCCAGAATCATCGCGTCCATCAGGCGCGCGTCAGGACGTCGGAGCGACGCGGCTGCGTCGGCCGTCGATGAGATCCTCCGGGGACGTGCGCTGTGCCGCACCACGCTCGCGCGGCTTGCGCGCTTCGTGCTCCACGGGCGCGTTCTCCAGGTCCTTCGGCCAGAGGCTCTCTTCACGGTGCGAGAGTCGCACGTTGACCTGCGGATATCCGTGCCGGATGTGAGCCGCGAGCCGCTCGGCAAAATACACGGAGCGGTGCTGACCACCGGTGCAGCCGAAGCTGATTGTGAGGCTGGTGAAGCCGCGTCGCAGGTACTCCTCGATCTGGCTGTCCACGAGCGCCCGCACGTGCACCCAGTAGTTGTGTGACTCGGATGAACGCTCGATGTATTCCACGACGCCGGCATCGCGGCCGCACATCGTGCGATACTCCAGGTGCCGTCCCGGGTTGGGGAGGCTGCGGCAGTCGAACACGTAGCCGCCGCCGTGCCCGCCCTCATCGTCCGGATAGCCGCGCTTGAAGCTGAAGCTGTTCAGGCGCACCGTCAGGCCGGGTGCCGCGTCGGCGTCCTCACCCTTGTGCGCCCACGCATCGACGACGCGTTCGAAGACCTCCTGGAGCTCCGGCACGGCGACGGGCATGCCGTTCTCGAGGATCCGTCGGATGTTGCGGGCAGCAAACGGCACGCTCTGCAGGAAGCGCGGCTTGCGCTCGAAGAAGCCGCGATAGCCATACGCCCCCATCGCCTGCATGATGCGCACGAGCACGTAGCCGCGGTACAGCTGCACGAACTCGTCGCGATCGAAGTCGAGGTAGCCGGACAGCGCGTCGAGGTAGTGCGAGAGGAGCTGATCGCGCACGTCGTTCGGCATGTCGGCCTTCGCATCATACAGCAGTGACGCGATGTCGTACTGCGGCGCACCGCGACGGCCGCCCTGGTAGTCGATGAAGTAGGGCTCATCATCGACCATCATGATGTTGCGCGACTGGAAGTCGCGATACAGGAAGTGGCGCGTGTCCGCCCGCAGCAGGAAGTCGGCGAGCGTCGCAAAATCGTTCTCGAGCCGCTGCTCGTTGAACTGCACGTGGGCCAGCTTCAGGAAGTGATACTTGAAATAATTCAGGTCCCAGAGGATGGACTGGCGGTCGAACGCGTCACGCGGATACGCGACGGAATAATCGATGACGCGTCCCCCCTCCACCTGGAAGCGCGGCAGCACCTCGACCACCCGACGGTAGAGCGGCAGCATGGAGTCCGGGAACGGTGAGCCGGGTTCGCGCTTGCGCGCTTCGACCAGCGCGTTGAACAGCGTCGTGTCGCCGAGGTCCTCCTCGATCCACACACCGACCGACTCATCCTCACCGTACAGCTCCGGAACCGGCAGGCCGGCCGCGCGGAACGAGTTCGTAAACGAGATGAACGCGCGGTTCTCCTCGTGGTCGGGACCGACGGCACCGACGGCCGTGCGCATGTCATCGCCGATCAGCCTGTAATACGAACGATTCGAGCCGTCCCCCGCGATTTCGAGAATGGAACGCGGTGGCCGGCCGAATCGAGCGGAATACAGGCGAACCATAGCTTCGTACATGCGCGACTTCCGTTGGGTGACTTCGTCGCCGCAGGGTGCATGATCCACGCCAGTGATCGATCCTGTTGGGAGACAACGCAGGCGCCGTGTGGCGCATCCAACTGAAGATGCCGTATCGGATTAGCTGCCGCAATCCGGACGGCAGGAACTTTGGCAGCGCCGGCGCGGTAACGCTCGACGGCACCTGACTGCACTCACCGAAGGATTCCGCATGAGAACGATTGCATGTCTCACCCTGACACTGGCGCTGGTGATGCCGGCCGATGCAGAGGCGCAGCGCCGCGGTAATGCGTACCGGTACAACGCCTACAGCTTCTCGCCCTACGCCGGCGCGTTCATGGACGCCTATGACGTCGAGGCCGACGGCAGCAACGTGGGCTGGGTCGCAGGATTCCGCGCCGGCTACCGGGAGAGTCCCCGGCTCAATCTCAATCTCAACCTCGCATACGCGGAGACCGATGACGTCGGCCCTCATCCCGTCGGCGATTTCGCGCTGCTCGACAACCAGTGGGTGCTGCTGACCGCCGGCGCCGACTTCGCGCTCGTGCCCGGCAACACCAGCATCGCGCTCGGCGCCGACCTGGGCGTCGGCTGGCTCCGCACCCGGTTCGAAAACGGTGCGGATGTGGAGGAGAGACCCAGCTGGAGTACGCACGACGTGGTAGCACCGGCGCTGATCCTGCGCCACCAGCTCACGCCACGCATCGGTCTCTACGGGTCAGCCCAGGACTACATCCTGGACCTGCTCGACGGCTCGGCGCAGCACAGTCCCGCCCTGACCGCCGGCTTCGTGATCCGCTGAGCGGCGGCTGACGCCCGGAACGTGAATTGTGCCCCGACCCCCTGTTCGCGCGGGTGTCGGGGCAACGGCGACGTCGGCTCTGGACGTCAACGGTGCTCCGACCTCGTTGTCGCGGGCGGTGGGGTAATCG
>DATHUY010000118.1 GCA_035461765.1 Longimicrobiales bacterium | reverse complement strand
TCTCGTTCGCGATCGTCTGTTGTTCGATGCTCATGATTCCGCTGAGTCCTTGCCGAGCACTGCACGCTCCAGCGCGCGCAGCCGCTTCATCAGGTCCGCCACCCGGAAAAGACCTGCCTGCGCCCGGAGCGCCTCCCGGTGAGGTCGCGCCGGGTAACCGCTCACCGTTTCGCCAGGCGCCACATCGCCGAACACGCCCGCCTGCGCCGCGACGGTGGCACCGTCACCCAGCGAGATGTGGCCGTTGATTCCAGCCTGACCGCCGAACGTGACGTACTTGCCCGCCCGCGTGCTGCCGGCAATCCCGACCTGCGCGATCAGGATGCAGTGCTCGCCGAGACGCACGTTGTGACCGATGTGAACCAGGTTGTCGATCTTGCACCCATCGCCGATGATCGTGCTGCCGATCGAGCCGCGGTCGATGCAGCTGTTCGCGCCGACCTCCACGTCCGCGCCGATCACGCAGCGCCCCACCTGCGGTACCTTGAGGTGCTGCCCGTCGCGATGCGTATAGCCGAACCCGTCCACGCCTGCCCGGACACCCGCATGCAGCACACTGCGCGCACCGATGCTCACGCCATCATACAGTGTCACGTGGGCGTGAAGGTACGCGTCCGCGTCGATCCGGCAAAGCCGGCCGATCACGGCGTGATGTCCGATGACCACCCGGTCGGCGATACGGGTACCCGCCCCGACTACCGCATGTGCTCCAATGCTGACGCCGTCGCCGAGCGCTACGCCCGGCTCCAGCACGGCCGTGGGATGCACCCCGGGGCTCGGGCGTGTCTGCGGGTAGAGCATTGGGAGCAGAACGGAGAGAGCACCGTGCACGTCGCGGACGACAATGCGCGGCATGCCAGCGCGGATCCGGCCGGCCAGTTCCTCCGTGACGAGGATGGCGCCGGCCGCCGTCGTGTCAGCCTCGCCCGCGTAGCGCGGCGAGGTCAGAAGTGTGAGGTCCGTGGCCGCGGCGTGATCGAGGGGGGCGGCACCCGTCAGATCCGGGTCCGATCCCCCCTCGAAACGGCCGTCAACGGCCTGCGCAATCGCAGAAGCTTTCACCGCGAGCTGCGGTGCGCGCTGTGCGGGTTACTGCTGGCCGGACGCGGCGGGCGCACCCGCCTTCAGTCGCTCGATCACCGTCGCCGTGATGTCCAGCGCCGGGTCGGCCGAGACGATGGCCTCGGAGACGACGTCGAAGATGATCGCGTAGCCCTGCGTCTGCCGCACTTCACTGATGGCGGCCTCGACGCGCTGCATGATGGGCTCCATCACCTGCTGCTGGCGCTGCGCCGCCTGCTGCTGCAGCTGCTCGGCGCGCTGCTCCCAGCCCGTGCGCTTCGCGATGATCTCCTGCTCCCGCTTCTGCTTCGCATCGGCGGACATCACCAGCGACTTCTGCTGGTAATCCGTCATCATCGCCTGCAGCGAGTCCTGCATCATCTGCAGCTGGTTCTGGAACCCCTGCATTTCCGACTCCAGCGTCGTGCGCGCCTCCTGAGCGCCCGGTGCCTCCTGCAGCACGCGCCGCGTGTCGATGTAGCCGATCTTCGTCGCCGTCTGGGCGGAGAGCGGGGCCGACACGGCGAGCAGGCCGGCCAGCGTCATTACGGTCGCAAACAGCTTTCGCATTTCGATCCTTCTTTGTTTTGCGGGCGTGTTCGCCCCGGTTAGAATCCCTGGCCGAACTTGAAGTGCAGCTGCCAGCCCGGCTTGTCCTTGTCAAAGCCGTATGCGTAGTCCAGACCCAGCGGACCGAACGGCGTCACGATCGTGGCGCCTATGCCGGCTCCGCGCAGCAGCCGAGTCGGGTCCACCTCCGTCGGCTTGCGCCAGACGTTACCGGCATCATAGAAGACGCCGAGCGAGATGTTATCCGTGAAGCGCACGGCATACTCCGCCGACAGCCTCAGGTACGCATCGCCGAAGCGCTCGTCCAGCGCCACACCCGAAGCGTCACGGGGGATATACCCCGACGGGGTGATCGTCGTTTCGTCGTACCCGCGAAGCGGGCGCCCGAACTGCACGCCGCCCATCCAGAACCGGTCGAACGGGAACCGGCTCGCGTCCCCGAAGAGCGCCCCCGCCTCCGCCTGCAGACCCAGCGTGAACCGGATCGGACGCGCGCCCGGTGCGGACCCGCCCAGTGAGCCGACCGGCACATACCAGGCGCCGGTGACACTGTACTTCTGGAAATCTCCGTCGCCACCGAAGATCCCGCCGCTGAGCGCCGCCTCGACCGACTGGCGCGACCCGACCGTCGGGAACATCGGGTGGTCCAGCGCGTTGCGGTCGAGCGACAGCGTCACCGTGCTCTGCACGCCGGGCGGCAGTGAGAAGATGTTCTCCTGGTCTTCCTCGAAATTCTCATAGCTCGTACGCGAGAGGGCGTACCCCACCGACAGCCGGCTGAACCGGTCGGTCGGCATGGGGATGCCGAGACGCAGCGATGCGCCCGTGCGGTGACGGCGGCCCTGGCTGAACGTGAAGAACCGGTCCGTGGAGCTGAAGAGCGAGATGCCGCCGCTCAGGAACGTGTCGCGGATCGTCGGATCGCTGTAGCTGGCCTCGAAGTTGTTCGAGTAGCGGCCGAACTCCCAGCGCAGGTGACCGGACTTTGCCTGACCGAAGAGGTTGGGCTCATCGTAGCCGAGGAAGCCCATGAGGCCGAGAGATCCGCCTAGCGACGTGCCGAAGTTGATCGAGCCCGTCTGCTTCTCGGTGACATTGAAGATCACGTCGATCTGGCATGGCTCGCTCGGATTCTCGACGCAGTTGCCGACTTCCTTCATCTCCGGCGTGGGCATTGGCGTCTCGAAGAACCCGAGGCCCGAGGCGCGCCGGTAGCTCTGGATGAGCATCTCCTCGCTGTAGATGTCGCCGGGGAGCACCGAGAGCTGGTTACGGATCACGTCCTCGTGCGTCTTCGTATTGCCGGCAATGATCACGCGCCGGATCGATGCCGGATTGCCCTCCATGATCTCCCATGCGACGCGCACCCGCGGCAGGCCGGCGGAGTCGGCGGGAAGACGTTCGATAACGGGGTTGATGCGCGCGTAGAGGTAGCCCTGGTTGGTGTAGAGACGGCGCACGTCGTCGGTGGCCGCGTCGAAGGCCGCCTGGTCGAAGATCTCACCGGTCCGCGTGCCTTCATCGCGCGATGTGCCGAGGCCGAAGCCGCTGAGGAAGCCGCTGCGGCGCTGCTCGAAGTAGCGGCGCAGGTCGTCGGACGCGAACCGGCTCGCACCAATGACGTCGAACTCGGCGAGCCGGTACTGCGGCCCTTCCTCGACGCGCACGATGAGCCGTGCCTTACCGGTCTGGTCGTCTACCGCGAGGCTGTCATCGACGATCGCCGCATCGATGTACCCGTTCGCAGCGTAGAACGCCGGCAGTGAGCCGCGCATGTCTTCGCGCAGCTGGTCGTCATCGAAGGTGCCGGGGCGGAACCACCAGAAACCCTCGCGCTTGGTATTCATCTCTTCGCGCAGCCGGCTGTCACTGAACGCCTCGTTGCCGACGAACTCGATGTCGGCGATCGCGACCCGCTGACCTTCCGCCACGTCGAACACGAGGCTGAAATCCTCGCCGCCGGTCAGAGGCTCCAGCCGGTGCTCGATGCTGCGCACGCGGAACCCCTTCTCCGCAAGCAGCTGACGCGCCATCGTCTCCGCGCGTGCCGCGCGCGCCGGCTCGTATGGCCGCCCCGCGCGCAGCCCCACCGTATCACGGATCAGCGCGCCACTGACGTTCTCCAGACCGCGGAACTGGATCTGCGCCACGATCGGCTGCTCCTCCACCTGGAAGCGCAGTGTGACCGGCGCGCCCGGATTGCCGGGATCGGACACCGCGAACACCTGCACGTCCCGGAACTGGCCGGTCGCGAGCAGGCGGCGAATGGCCTCGTCGATCTGCGCGGCCATGACCGTGTCACCCTGCTGCATGTCCACGGTCGTCAGGATCTGCTCGGCCGGAACGCGCCTGTTGCCTGCCACCTCCACGGCTCCGACCGCCACGCCGGTCGGCGTCTGCGCGGCTGCTGGAGCCGTCAGGGCCGGCGCAACGCAGAGGGCCGCCGCCAGAGCGGCGGCCCGCCAGAAGGATCGATTACAGCACACCTGCATCAGCTCACGTCTTGGTTGAAAGAACGCGGAACTCGAACGAATCGCCCGCGGGCGTCACGTCCACTTCGATCTCCTCGCCTGCCGGGAACTCCCGCGCCAGAATCCGCTCCGAGAGCGGGTCCTCGATGTAGCGCTGGATGGCGCGGCGCAGCGGTCGGGCGCCGAACTTCTCGTCGTACCCCTTCTCGACGAGGAATTCGAGTGCGGCGTTGGTCAGCGTCAGCTTCAGGTTCTCCTCCGCGAGCCGGTCGTACACTTCCTTCAGCATGATGTGCACGATGCTGGAGATCTGCTCCCGGTTCAGCGGGTGGAAGACGATGATGTCGTCCAGGCGGTTCAGGAACTCCGGATTGAACGCGCGCTCGATCTCGTCCTTCACGCGGCCGCGCATCGAGTCGTACGCGGTCGTCTCATCCTGCTGATGGAAGCCTAGTGAGCCGCCCTTCGTGATGCCGCGGGCGCCCAGGTTCGACGTCATGATGATGACCGTGTTCTTGAAGTCGATCACACGGCCGTAGTTGTCCGTGAGCCGACCCTCGTCCAGCACCTGCAGCAGGATGTTGAACACGTCCGGATGCGCCTTCTCGATCTCGTCCAGCAGCACCACGCTGTAGGGTCGGCGACGGATCGCCTTCGTCAGCGTGCCGCTGTCCTCGTAGCCCACGTATCCCGGAGGCGCGCCGATGAGACGCGACACGGAGAACTTCTCCATGTATTCGCTCATGTCGACACGGATCAGGGCATCGCGATCGGCGAACAGGAACTCGGCCAGCGCACGCGCCAGCTCCGTCTTTCCGACTCCGGTCGGGCCGCTGAAGATGAAGCTGCCGATCGGGCGGTTCGGGTCCTTCAGACCTGCACGGCTGCGACGGATCGCGCGGCTGATCGCTTTGATGGCCTCATCCTGCCCGATCACACGCTGGTGCAGCTCGTCTTCCATGTGCACCAGCCGCTCCGTCTCCGCCTGCTTCAGGCGCGACACGGGGATGCCCGTCCAGCGGCTCACGATGAAGCCGATATCCTCCTCATCGATGACCGGCCGATGGCTCTTCCGCTCCTGCTCCCATTCCTCCTGCTTGCGCCGGATCTCGCCCTGCAGCTCGCGCTCGCGGTCGCGCAGCTCCGCCGCCTTCTCGAAGTCCTGGTCGCGGATGGCACCATCCTTCGACGCCGCCATCTCCTCGAGCTGGTCCTTCAGATCATTGACCTCCGGTGGCGGCACCTGCGTCGCCAGGCGTGCGCGCGCGCCCGCCTCGTCGATCACATCGATCGCCTTGTCGGGCAGGAACCGGTCGGTGATGTAGCGCTCCGAGAGCCGCGCGGCCTGCACGATCGTCTCGTCGGGGATCACGATCTTGTGATGATCCTCGTAGTGCTTGCGGATGCCCTTCAGGATCTCGATCGCCTCTTCAATGCTCGGCGGATCGATGATGATGGGCTGGAAACGCCGCTCGAGCGCGCCATCCTTCTCGATGTACTTGCGGTACTCGTTCAGCGTCGATGCACCGACGCACTGCAGCTCGCCACGCGCGAGCGCCGGCTTCAGCATGTTCGACGCGTCTATCGCGCCCTCCGCGGCACCCGCGCCGACGAGCGTGTGCAGCTCGTCGATGAACAGGATCACGTTCTTGTTCTGAGCGATCTCGTTCATGATCGCCTTCAGCCGCTCCTCGAACTGGCCACGGTACTTCGTGCCGGCGATCACCGCGGCCATGTCCAGCGCGAGCACGCGGTTGTCGCGCAGGCTGTCCGGGCAGTTGCCGCTCGCGATCAACTGCGCCAGCCCCTCGACGATGGCCGTCTTGCCGACGCCCGGCTCGCCGATCAGCACCGGGTTGTTCTTCTTGCGACGGCTGAGCACCTCCATCACCCGCTCGATCTCCTTCTCGCGGCCGATGGTCGGGTCCAGCTTGTCCTCGCGCGCCAGCTCCGTCAGGTCACGGCAGAAATGATCGAG
>DATHUY010000117.1 GCA_035461765.1 Longimicrobiales bacterium | reverse complement strand
CGCCTCCCGTGACCAGTACCCTCTTCGGCATCATTCCTCGTCGTGGTGCGCGCCGCCGTCCGGCGGCGCGTCGTCATCGAGTGCGGACCCGTTGCCGAGTCCGAACAGGTAGCGTGCAGCTTCCGTGATCTGCCCCTCGCGTCCGTCGGCTGCCGCTTCGCGCAGCCGCGCTGTGGGCGAGTGCAGCACCTTGTTCAGCAGCTGGCGCGTCAGATTCTCGACCGCCGCCCGGTCCGTCGGACTCAGATGCGCGAGCATGCGCAGCGCACGTGCGGTCTCGGTCTCGCGCAGCTCCTCCGCACGCCCGCGCAGCTCGCGGATGAGCGGGACCACGTTGCGGCCGCGATACCAGGCGCGGAACTCACGCGCGCCATCCTGGATGATCTCCTCGGCCACCGCGATCTCGGAGCGCCGGCGCTCGAGATTGCCTTCGACGACCTGGCTCAGATCGTCGATGTCATACAGGAATACGTTCGGCAGATCGCCGACCTCCCGCTCCACGTCGCGCGGTATTGCTATATCCAGAATCAGCAGCGGAGTCCGCCGGCTGGAGCCGAGCGCGTTCTCAGCGACTGCCCGCGTGATCACCGCGTGCGGCGCCGACGTCGCGGCGGCGACGATGTCCACCTCGCGCAGCAGCGCCGGCACGTCGTCGAACGGCACGGGCCGCGCCGACACACGCAGCGCCAGCTCCTCGCCGCGCGCTGCCGTGCGATTCGCCACCATGATATCCTGAACGCCTGCGCCGCGCAGGCACTCCATCGTCAGCTCGCTCATGTCGCCGGCGCCCAGTACCAGCGCACGCCGGCCTTCCAGGCTGCCGAATATCTTGTGAGCCAGCTCGATCGATGCCGATGGTACCGACGCCGCACCCGTCCCGAGCTTCGTTTCGCTCCGCACGCGGCCACCCACACGCAGTGCCGTCTCGAACAGCCGCGCGAGCACGGGACCGACGACGAAGTCGCCGTTGTTCGTCTCCACTGCCCGCTCGTAGGCTGCCTTCACCTGGCCCTGGATCTGCGCCTCGCCCAGGATCATGGAATCCAGGCTCGCGACCACCCGGAACAGGTGCTCGACTACACCGTCGTCGTGCAGTGTGTAGAGATAGCGATCGGCGTCGGCTTCGAGCATCCCCGCGTGGTCGCTCAGGAACCGCGCGCCGATGATGCCGGCATCCGGATGCGCGGCCGGCCCGCGCATGTAGAGCTCGGTACGATTGCACGTCGACAGCAGAACGGCCTCCGTACAGCCGATGGCGGCCAGGCGCCGGAGCGCCGCTGCACTCGCGTGCGCGTCCACGACGAACCGCTCGCGCACCTCGAGCGGCGCGGTGCGGTGGCTGACGCCGACTACTGCCAGCGACATCAGCGCGCTCCGCTGATCACAGGAACGCCTTGCCTGCGACGAACAGGCGCAGCATGAGGTAGGATGCCACGACGAATGCAAAGCCGATCACGCTGGCGGCTGCCGCCCGCCGCTCCGTGTTCGGTCCGTTCGCATAACGCACACCGATGACTACGGCAAACGTCAACCAGGTGAGTACGCCCCAGATCACTTCAGGGTTGCCGGCGGCAAATGTGTTGCGGAAGCGAACCGTCCATGCCCAGCCGAGCAGCAGGGCAACCGTCAATGCCGGAAACCCGATCGCCACACCGCGCCGCCCGATCATGTCGAGGGCTGGCAGACTCGGGAAAAACCGGAAGACGCGGCCGAGACGCTTGTCCTTCAACTCACGGAACTGAAGCAGGTAGAGCAGTCCCGCCGCGAATGCGACGGCGAGCCCGGCATAGCCGACGAACGCGAGCAGCACATGGAAACTGAACCAGACTCCGCTGAACGCGAGCGCCTCGCCGGATGGCGCGATCCCGATGACGAGCGCAATCGCGAGCAGCACGGCCGTCAGGGGCACCAGGACGATTCCAACGGGGCGGGATTCGCGCGCGAGGGTTGTCGCGAACAGGAAGAGCGTAATGAGGAACGCGAGCGTGCTCAGCGACGGCGCCAGCCCGACGAGCGGCAGCTCCGCATGCGTTATCGTAAATATGACCAGTGCGGCCGCGTGGACCGCCAGCGCACCGCCGATCAGCGCGACGCCCGTGCGCGGCGCTGCGCCGCGCCCACCTGCGAACGACGCCGCGAGCGTGCCTGATGCGCCGACATACAGCACGAGCGCGATCGCGAACAGAATCGTGACCATCATACCCCATAAAGATACGGGCGCCTCATGCGGCGCCCGTATCGACCTCTAACTGAGCGAGTGCGATGCGGCAGCGCCGCGTCTCACGGCATCTTACGTATCATGTGAACCGGCAGACCATTCGCAAGTGCCGCATTGTTCACCGACCTCACACGCACGGTCGCCGTGTTCTCTTCCACCTTGACCACCCGCACGGTCCCGACAGGCTCCGACGGCAGCCGCTCCACCTGACCCGAGACACCGCGAGTGGGTACATACACTCCGAACTCATCGCCGATCCCCACGCCGTTCGCGCGGCCGACCGAGATGAACGCGATGTCCGTCGTTCCGTGCAGCGACTCCTCCGTCAGGAACTCCAGCAGCATGCCCTCCGGACCCGACTCCACCGGCTCAGGCTCACCCAGCCCGATCTCCGGTAGCGGGCCCAGGGGCAGGACCGAGTCGCCCAGGCGCGCCGTCCCGAACTGACGCACCACCCGCGCCGTAGCTACCGTCGCGTCCACTGCCTCCACCACGAGAACCGCCAGCGGTTCCACGATCACGCCGCGATTGCCGATCTGCCGGCCGAAGCGCACCACCGACAGACTGTCGCCCACCTGCGGCCGGCTCGACCCCAGATCACCGATGTGCACACGGTCGTTCGGATGGATGTTCGACGCCAGCCGGTCTCCCATCGCGGCCGGATCGGCCATGCGCAGAACCGTGCCGCTGACCTGACGCTGTGCCGTCGCGCTCAGCCACGGTGCCGCCAGATACTCGGACAGCGCCACGACCGGCCGGCGCAGGTCCAGTGTCTCCACCACCGTCGGTGAGTCCGCGACCATCGGCGGCGCCATCGGCTCCTCGTTCAACTCGAAAACCTGCGGCGTGCCAAGCGGAACGCCGAGCGGCGGCCGCCGCGGCGAATCCGGCGCATCACCCGCCAGCAGCGGCGGGATGATCAGTCGCTCCGCCGGATAGATCCAGTGCGGATTCTCGACTACATCCCGGTTGGCGTCATAAATGAGCCGCCACATGAACGGATTGTCCAGGTAGGCACGCGCCAGATCCCACAGCGTATCGCCGCGGCGCACCTGATGCTCCCGCTGCTGGGATGCAGCCGGCTGCTGCGCTTCGACCGCGCTGCCAGCCAGCATGAGGACCACGGGGAGGAGTACGCGGACCGGAGTACGTACCAGGTGTTTCAGCAACTCGATCTCCTTGAGAAGGACCGTTCGGCCGCACGATACCGGGGCGGACATCTGTCCGGCCGATCACGACGCACGGCGTGCAGGCAGAGGCTCATCAGCGCCTGTTCTGGGTTCTCTCCGGGGCAGTACAAGATAATGCGTTGTGACACCGCGTCAAAGCTCTCCATTTTTACGGCGCCGCGCGAACTGGGTCGCCCAGTACGTAATGATCTGGTCCGCACCGGCCCGTTTGATGGACGTGAGCGTCTCCGCCAGGGCGCGATCCGCATCGATCCAGCCCAGCTGTCCGGCTGCCAGAATGGCGGCATACTCGCCCGAGACATGGTACGCGCACACGGGATAGCCGGTCGCCTGCTTGACCCGCCAGATGATATCGAGGTAGGTATGGGCCGGCTTGACCATGATCATGTCGGCGCCCTCGGCGATATCGAGCCGGACCTCGCGCAGGGCCTCCTGGGCATTGCCCGGATCCATCTGATAGCCGCGGCGATCGCCGGTCTGTGGAGTGCTCCCGGCGGCGTCGCGAAACGGCCCGTAGAAGGCGGAGGCGTACTTGGCCGCGTAGGACAGGATGGCGGTGTCCTGGAAACCCTCGGCGTCGAGGGCGCGGCGGATAGTGCCGACGCGGCCGTCCATCATGTCACTGGGTGCGACGATGTCGGCGCCGGCGCGGGCGTGACTGAGAGCCTGGCGGGCGAGGAGCTCGAGGGTCGCATCGTTGTCCACGGTGCCGTCGTGCAGGATGCCGCAGTGCCCATGGGAAGTGTATTCGCAGAGACACACGTCGGTGATCACGATGAGATCGGGCAGCTCACGCCTGAGCGCGCGGACGGCCTCCTGCACGACACCGCCTTCCGCCCAGCCGCTGCTGCCGCGCTCGTCCTTGTCATCGGGGATCCCGAACAGGAGCACGGCCGGGATGCCGAGCCCTGCGGCCTCGCTTGCGTCGCGAAGCAGCTCGTCGATGGACGTCTGCGCCACACCGGGCATGGAGCCGACCGGCCGCCGCTGACCCGCGCCGCTGGTGACGAAGTACGGCTGGATGAGATCGGCGGTCTCGACGGTCGTCTCACGGACGAGCTGTCGCAGAGCGGCGGTCCGGCGCAGGCGGCGCGGCCGGTAGTGGGGAAACTGTGACATTATTCCTTCGGTTCTGTTCGCACGGATATCAGAGCGGCTCCACCAGGTAACGCAGAACGATCGCATCTTCGACGGGCGCCTGATAGTAGTTGCGGCGCCGGCCGACGGGACGGAAGCCGAGCCGCTCGTAAAGCCGACGCGCCACATTGTTGGAGGGACGTACCTCGAGAAAGACCTCGCGCACGCCGCGCCGCGCCGCGCGCCGCAGCACGTCCTCGACCAGGCGTGCGCCGAGACCGAGTCCCCGCCAGTCTGCCGACACGGCGACATTGCCCAGCTCTCCCTGATCGACGACGCACCAGAACGCAGCGTAACCGATCACGACGCCGTCCGCTTCTGCGCTGACCATCTCGGCATCGCGTCGGCGCAGCAGGCCGCGGAATGTCGCTTCACTCCACGGCATCGTGTACGATGCACGCTCGATGGCAACGACGGTGGGCACGTCGGCAGTGACCATGTCGCGCAGCCGCACGTCCGCACGCGCTGCTGCTTCGTGCACCATGCTGCTCATGACCCGCTCATCCCGCGATGCCCCGTTCGGCGCCGGATGACCGCAGGTACATCGGCTCCCATCCGGTGCGATCTTCGATCAGACCCGCGCCGGGATCCGCCGCGGCCAGACGCAACAGTCCCGCAGCGCGGGGGAACGAAGGCGGCGGCGCTGCGATGCCGAGTGCGTCGGCGTAACGCCGTGCACCGTCGCCAACGCACATGACGTTCATCCCCGTGATTCTCGAGCGCAGCTCATCGACGTGCAGCGCTTCGGGCGCGAAAATCGTCGTGAGCTGATCGCGGTTCGCGACGCGCTCGAAGCAAGCCGCGTACACCTCACCACGGCGCGCATCGAACGCCGCACAGACTCGCGATTCCGCGGCCGTCTCCACGGCAAGGCAGGCGAGACTCGAATACGCGAAGAGCGGCACGTCGAGACCTGTTGCAAGCCCGAGTGCAGTCGCTGCGGCTACACGCACGCCCGTGAACGAGCCGGGGCCGGCGCCCACCACGACACCGCGCACGTCACTGCGCGAGAGACGCGATGTGCGAAGCAGGAAGTCGAGCGCCGGCAGAAGCGATTCGGCGTGACGCGAACGCGCGCCGATGACGACTTCACCGATCAGATCGGCGCCGCGGCCGATCGCGATCGAGCCGTAGTCGGTCGAAGTCTCAATGGCGAGTAGCATCGGATCAGGCCGCCAGCGATGGGAGCTGCGGAACGTCGCCTACGGGCGTGATCCGCACGGATCTGAGCTCCGGTGACGCGTAGCCGAGCTCGATGTCCCAGCGGTCCGGTGGAAGCAGCGGCCCCGCGCGCTCGGGCCATTCGACGAGCACGATCTCGTCGTCGCGGCCCAGATCGCTCCAGCCGAGGGCCCACACTTCGTCCGGCCGCTGCAGGCGGTAGAGGTCCATGTGCACCACTTCCGTGTCGCCACTGCCCTCGTATCGGAACACGAGGTTGAACGTGGGCGACGGCATTGCGGCGGTGACGCCGGCACCGCGCGCGATCGCGCGGGCGAGCACCGACTTGCCGGCACCGAGGTCGCCGCGCAGGGCGAAGAACGCCGGTGTCGCCACAGCCGACCCTACGCGCTCGCCCCACGCCTCCAGCTCTCGCTCGGTCAGCGTCACGGGGGCGATCCTGCGCCCGCGCCGAGCTTCGCCTTCACCTCGAGCAGCTGGTCTCGCAGCCGGGCGGCGCGCTCGAAGTCCAGTGCGGTCGACGCTTCGCGCATCTCCTGCTCCAGGATCTTCGCGTACTCCTCGAGATTGAGCTCCTCGGCATAGCTGGCGCGCGGCTCCGCGACGTGGCCCGCCGCCGGGCGGCGCTCCAGCCGTGCATCCGCGACCCGCGTGCTGAGCATCATCTCCTCCACGCTCTTCACGATCGTCTGCGGCGTGATGCCGTGCTCCTCGTTGTACTCCTTCTGCACCTCACGGCGACGATTCGTCTCGTCGATGCTGCGCCGCATCGAGCCCGTGATGCGGTCGGCATACATGATGGCGCGGCCGTCCGCATTGCGTGCCGCGCGCCCCACCGTCTGGATGAGCGAGCGCTCATCGCGCAGAAATCCTTCCTTGTCGGCATCGAGGATCGCCACCAGCGAGACCTCCGGCAGGTCGAGTCCTTCACGCAGCAGGTTGATGCCCACCAGCACCTCGAAGCGACCCAGTCGCAGGTCGCGCAGGATCTCCATGCGCTCGATCGTGTCGATGTCCGAGTGCATGTAGCGCACGCGGATGCCGATCTGCTGCAGGTAGTCCGACAGGTCCTCCGCCATCCGCTTGGTCAGTGTGGTCACGAGCACGCGTTCTCCGCGCTTCTCGCGCTCACGTATCTCCGCGATCAGATCGTCGACCTGACCCTTCACCGGCCGCACGTCGATCGCCGGGTCCAGCAGGCCCGTCGGTCGGATCAGCTGCTCAACGACCACTCCGCCCGACTTCCTCAGCTCGTAGTCGCCGGGCGTAGCCGATACGAAGATGACCCGCTCGATCAGCGACTCCCACTCCTCGAACGTGAGCGGCCTGTTGTCGAGCGCGCTCGGCAGACGGAAGCCGTGCTCCACCAGGTTCAGCTTGCGCGCCCGGTCGCCATTGTACATCCCGCGAATCTGTGGCACCGAAACGTGCGACTCGTCGAGGATCAGCAGGAAATCTTCCGGGAAGTAGTCGAACAGGCACGCGGGCCGCTCGCCCGCAGCGCGTCCCGCGATGTGCCGCGAGTAGTTCTCAACGCCCGGGCACGTGCCGATCTCGAGCAGCATCTCGATGTCGAAGTTCGTGCGCTGCTCCAGCCGCTGCGCCTCGAGCAGCCTGCCGGCTCCGCGCAGCTCGAGCAGACGCTCCTCCAGTTCCTCCCGGATCCGCACCACGGCCCGCTCGACCGTGCTCCGCTGCGACACGAAGTGAGTCGCCGGGTAGATCGCCGTCCGCTCCAGGCGCACGATCGTCTGGCCGGTCAGCGGGTCGAACCGCGTGATCCGCTCGATCTCATCGCCGAACAGCTCGATGCGGATGGCCTGCTCTTCGTAGGCCGGGAACACTTCGACCACGTCGCCGCGGACGCGGAACGTGCCGCGCTCGAAGTTCACATCGTTACGCGAGTACTGCACACGCACCAGCGCCTGCAGGATGTCGCGCCGCTCCATACGCTGTCCGACCTCGAGCATCAGCATGAGCTCGCGGTACTCGCGTGGATCGCCGAGGCCGTAGATACACGAGACCGATGCGACGATGATCACATCCTCGCGCTCCATCAGCGAGGACGTCGCCCGCAGCCGCAAGCGCTCGATGTCCTCGTTGATCGACGAGTCCTTCTCGATGTACGTGTCCGTCGCCGCGACATACGCCTCGGGCTGATAGTAGTCGTAGTACGAGACGAAGTACTCGACCGCATTCGTCGGGAAGAACTGCTTCAGCTCACCATACAGCTGCGCCGCGAGCGTCTTGTTGTGGCTCATGACCAGCGTGGGCCGGCCGTGATGCGCGATGACGGATGCCATCGTCACCGTTTTGCCGGAGCCAGTGACACCCAGCAGTGTCTGGAACTTCTCACCGCTCGCGAGACCGGCGTTCAGCTCGCCGATCGCCTGCGGCTGGTCACCGGCGGGCGAGAACGGAAGGACGAGATCAAACTTCGACATCTAGAGGTCACCGAGGGTAATGCGAGTGTCCTTGTGGGCCATGTCCTCGTGCGTCGCGGCTCGGCATACTTCGAACGGAATATTCACCACAGAGCACTCGGAGTACTCAGAGTGGACATCAACGACGTAACCAGATCCATCATCGGTGCAGCTATCGAGGTTCATCGCGAGTTGGGACCGGGGCTGCTGGAATCCAGCTACGAGAGTTGTCTCGTGTGGGACCTTGCACAGCGTGGACTCACGGTAGAGCGACAGAAGGCGGTGCCGCTGGTCTATCGTGGCGTCCAGATGGACTGCGGCTACCGACTCGATCTGCTCGTAAACGACTGTGTGATCGTCGAACTGAAAGCGGTTGAACGAATCGAAGGCATTCACACGGCCACCGTCATGACGTATCTCAAACTTACGCGCTGTCCGGTAGCGCTGCTCATCAACTTCAATGTACCCCTTCTCAGAGACGGAATCCGCCGCATAATTCTTTAAAATCCGTTCTCTGAGTGCTCTGAGTGCTCTGTGGTGAAAAAGCAGTTCAGTTCCCCTGCCTACCTCTCGTACTCCGATCCCGCGAAGTGCTCCCTCCGCTCCGCCGCGAGCACACCGTTCACACGACGGATGTACTTCATGACCTTCTTCAGGTGCGCGAGGTCCTGCACCTCGACGACGAAAGATCCGGTCATGCCGCCTTCCTTCGACTTGATCTCGGCGGACTGGATGTTCGTGCCCGTGTCGCTGATTGCGGTGGCGATATCGGAGAGCAGGCCGCGGCGGTCGGTGCCCTCCACGATTATGCGGACGAAGAATCGCTCGCTGGACTCGGCTTCCCACTCGATCTCGATGCGGCGCTCCGGGTGCTCGGACAGGTTGAGCACGTTGGGGCAGTCCGTGCGATGAATCGAGATGCCGCGTCCGCGCGTGATGTAGCCGATGACGTTGTCGCCCGGCACGGGCTGACAGCACTGCGAGTACCGCACGAGCGTGTTGTCCAGGCCCTGTACACGCACGCCGCGGCCGTTGCCGCGCACCCGCTCGACGAGCCGCTCCAGTGCGGTGGCGGGCTTCGCGACCGCGGGCTCCTCGCCCGGAAACAGCTCCTTGAGGATGGCCGAAGGCCCGATCTCGCCGCGACCCAGGGCGGCGAGCACGCCATCGAAGCTGTCCTGGTTGAGCGCTGCCGCCGTGCGCTGGAGCAGCGCCTCGTTCTTCGGCCGCTCCTTGCGCAGCTTGCGCAGCTCGCGCGTGAACAGCTCCGATCCCAGCTCCAGCGCCGACTCGTTCTCGATCTGGTTGATCCAGTGACGGATCTTCTGGCGCGCCCGTGCCGTCTTCACGAACGCCAGCCAGTCGCGCGACGGCTTCTGCCGCGCGTCGGTCATGACCTCGACCGTGTCGCCGTTCTTCAGCTCGCGCGACAGCGGAGCGATCCGGCCGTTGACCTTCGAGCCCGAACAGTGAAGTCCCACCTCGGTGTGAACCGCGAACGCGAAATCGATCGGCGTCGCACCGCGCGGCAGCTGCTTGACGTCGCCCTTGGGCGTGAATACGAAGATCTCATCCTGGAACAGGTCGATGCGGAGGAATTCCATGAACTCCTCCGGCTCGCGCGTGTCCTGCTGCCATTCCAGGACCTGGCGGAACCACGTCAGCGTCTCGTCCACTTCGTCGGCCGGACGGCGCTCGCCCTCCTTGTACCGCCAGTGCGCCGCGATGCCGTACTCCGCCGTGCGGTGCATCTCGTGGGTCCGGATCTGAATCTCGTACAGCCGCCCGCCCGACCCGAAGATCGTCGTGTGCAGCGACCGGTACATGTTGGACTTCGGCGTCGCGATGTAGTCGTGGAACCGCTCCTGTAGCGGCGTCCACTTGTTGTGGATGACGCCGAGCGCATGGTAGCAGTTCGCGATCGAGTCCGTGACGACGCGGATGGCCATCAGATCGTAGATCTCGTCGTACGGGCGTCCGCGCTGAACCATCTTCCGGTGGATCGACCACAGGTGCTTCGGCCGGCCGTACACCTCGCATGGAATGCCGCTCCGACGCAGCTCCTCTTCCAGTGGCGCGCGCAGCGCCTCGATGTTGTCTTCGCGCTCCCTGCGCCGGTCTGCAATCTTCTTCGCCAGCTCCCGGTATGCATCCGACTCCAGGTGCTTGAACGACAGGTCCTCGAGCTCCCAGCGGATCTGTGCCATGCCCAGGCGATGCGCGAGCGGAGCGTAGATCTCGCGTGTCTCGAGCGCGATGCGGCGTCGCTTGTCCGTCCTCAGATGCTCCAGCGTCCGCATGTTATGCAGCCGGTCCGCCAGCTTGATGGTGATGACGCGCGCGTCCTGCGCCATCGACAACAGCAGCTTGCGGTAGTTCTCCACCTGCTGCTCCGTGGTCGAACGGAACTGGACCTTACCGATCTTCGTCACACCGTCGACGATCGACGCGACCTCGGCGCCGAATTCCACCTTCACATCGTCGAGCGTGATCTCGGTATCCTCGACGACATCGTGGATCAGCCCTGACGCGAGCGAGAACGTGTCCAGATGGAGGTCGGCGAGGATCTTGGTCACCTCGATGCAGTGCGCGAGGTAGTCCTCGCCGGACGCCCGCTTCTGACCGGTGTGCGCTTTCTCGCTGAACCGGTATGCGCGCGCGATCAGGTCGAGGTCCAGCCGATCGGCATAGGCCTCCACCGACTCCCGCAGGCGCGGCGGGAGCACGTCGAGCGCTTCGTTCCGGTTCAGTGTGGGCGCTGTCGTTGCCATAGTCAGAGTGGGAGTCCGAGTCCCGCTTCAACGAATGAGACATAGCGGCCGTCACCGACGACCACGTGGTCGAGCACGGGAATCCCGATCAGCCTGCCCGCCTCGGCGAGCTGGCGCGTGACCTCGCGGTCCTCCGGCGACGGCGTCGGGTCGCCGGACGGGTGATTGTGCACGAGGATCATCGCGGCTGCACTTTCCGCGATCGCTGTACGAAACACCTCGCGCGGATGCACGATCGAGGCGTCGAGCGTACCGCGTGTGACCACGATCTCCCTCACCACGGCGTGCTGCGTGTTCAGCAGCAGCACGCGGAACTCCTCCTGGGTGAGATCGCGCGTAGCCGGCGCACACAGGTCATACACGTCACGCGGCCCGCGGATTCGCGTGCGCTCGAGCGGCCCCTCCCGCGCGAGCCTGCGCCCCAGCTCCAGGGCAGCGCTTATCCGTGCTGCAACGGCGGGGCCAATCCCCTGGACCGCGGCGAGCTCGGCGGGTGAGGAGGAGGCGACGCGGCGGAGCGACCCGTCGGCGGAACGCAGGAGGTGACCTGCGACATCGATAGCCGAGGAGCCCTCGCGCCCGCTTCCGATCAGGATGGCGAGCAGCTCACGCGACGCGAGCGCGCCCGCCCCCTCGGCGAGAAGACGCTCGCGCGGACGCTCCAGCACGGGCCACTCCCTGATCGCATAACCTGCCATCGGTCCTGCCCGTGCCGGGATTGTGAAAGGTCAGACCGTGCCCGCGCCGTGACACTTCTTGTACTTCCTGCCCGAGCCGCACGGACAGGGGTCGTTACGCCCCACGGTCTTCTCGCTGCTCGCCGGCTGCGCCGGCGGCGCCGCACCGTCCGCAGGTCGGTTCGTCGTCACCTGCTGACGTACCGGCGGGCGGGGAGTCGACGGGTCGATCCGTCGCGCTCCACCCATCGCCGAGGATATCGCGTCATCCTTCTGCGGCTCGGGCGACGGCAGCGATGTGGACGGCCGCGTATCGGGCGTCTCGCTGGGACCGCTGAGCGTCAGCCGCCGCGGCGGCTGCGGGCGGGGCTGCGGCACGGCCAGCTGCGCGCGGAACGACAGCGTCGAGACGGACTTGCGCAGGTCCTTCATCAGGTCGACGAACATCGAGTACGCCTCCTGCTTGTACTCGATGAGCGGGTCCTTCTGGCCCCAGCCGCGGAATCCGATCGACGCCTTCAGGTGGTCGAGGTCATAGAGGTGGTCGCGCCACTTCTCGTCGATCACGCCCAGCATCACCCACGCGAGAATCCGCTCCCGGTGCTCGCCCCAGCTCTCCAGCTTGCGGTTGAAGCCGACGCGGCCCGCCTCGACGACCAGCTCCTCGATCGACTCGATGTCCTCGAATTCGTGCTCATCGCCCTCGTGTGCGGGCAGCTCCTCTACGACGAGGAAATAGTCGAGCACGAGGCGCTGGCGGAGCGCATAGAGGTCCCAGTCCTCCGGATGCTCGCCCTCGGGGGCATACTCCCCAACCGTGTCGCGCAGCGCCTGGTCGATCATCTCCCAGACTTCGCCCTTCAGATCCTCGCCGCCCTCGAGCGCGAACAGGCGCAGGTCGTAGATGACCTCGCGCTGGTTGTTCATCACGTCGTCGTACTCGAGGAGCCGCTTGCGTGCCTCGAAGTTCTGCATCTCGACCCGGCCCTGAGCGCTGCCGATCGAGCGCGTCACGAGCGCATGCGTGATGACCTCGCCTTCCTCCGCCCCGAACCGTTCCATCACGCCGGCGATGCGGTCGGAGTTGAACAGCCGCATCAGGTCATCCTCGAGCGACAGGAAGAACTGTGTGGCGCCCGGGTCCCCCTGGCGGCCGGCTCGCCCGCGCAGCTGGCGGTCGATCCGCCGTGATTCGTGACGCTCGGACCCTATGATATGGAGGCCACCGTCCTCGACCTCGTAGTGATCCGGCTGCTTCGACAGATCCACTGCGCGGGTCGGATCGGGGACGTTCGCGACATCGTTCGGATCGATGTCGTGCTCGCGCAGCCAGCCGATGGTGCGCGGGTCAGTCACGGTGGGACCCAGCTTGATGTCGGTGCCGCGTCCGGCCATGTTCGTCGCGATCGTCACACCGCCCGGCCGGCCGGCCTCGGCGACGATCTCCGCCTCGCGCTGATGATACTTCGCGTTCAGCACATTGTGCGGGATGCCGCGTCGCTTCAGCATCCGGCTCAGCGTCTCCGACACATCGACGGACACGGTACCGACGAGCACCGGCAGCTGCATCCGGTGCAGCCGCTCGATCTCGTCCATGATCGCGTTGTACTTCTCGCGCTTCGTGCGGTACACGAGGTCCTGCCGGTCGTCGCGCACGATCGGACGGTTCGTCGGGATCACCATCACCTCGAGACCGTAGATCGAGTGGAACTCGCCCTCCTCGGTCTCCGCCGTGCCGGTCATGCCCGCGAGCTTGTCATACATCCGGAAGTAGTTCTGGATCGTGATCGTCGCGAGCGTCTGCGTCTCGCCGCGAACGGACACGTTTTCCTTCGCCTCCACCGCCTGATGCAGGCCGTCCGACCAGCGACGCCCGGCCATTTTCCGGCCGGTGAACTCGTCGACGATGATGACCTGGCCATCCTCGATGATGTACTGCTCGTCACGATTGTAGAGCGTGTACGCCTTGAGCAACTGATGAATCGCGTGAATGCGCTGGCTCTTGTCGGCGTATTCCTGCTCGAGCTTCTGGATCTGCTCGCGCTTCTCGTCCACCGACATCTCGGTATCACGCTCGATCGCGCCGATCGCCTCGGACAGGTCCGGCACCACGAACGCTTCCGTATCGCCCGGCGACAGGTCATCGAGGCCGCGGTCCGAGAGATGGATCGAGTGACCCTTCTCATCCATCGCGTACAGCAGCATCTCATCGATGTCCTGCAGCTTCTTCTCCCGCATGTAGTCCGCCTCGACCTGCGTCACCAGCTTCTGCAGACTCGGATTGTCGGCGAACAGCTTGAGCAGCCGCTTGTGGCGGGGCGAGCCGCGCTTGGCCGCGAGCAGCTTCTCGCCCGCGCTGTACTCGTCCGCCTCGAGCTCCTTCTCCGCGTCCGCAACGAGCTCGTTGATCAGCCGCGACTGCTTGCGGAAAAGCGATGCGACGGACGGATTGTGGAGCTTGTATTCCGCCGACTGCTCCTGGCCGACGGGGCCGCTGATGATGAGCGGCGTGCGGGCCTCATCGATCAGGATGGAATCGACCTCGTCGATGATCGCGTATGCATGCTGCCGCTGCACCCGCTGCGACAGCTCGTGCACCATGTTGTCGCGCAGGTAGTCGAAGCCGAACTCATTGTTCGTACCGTATGAGATGTCGGCGCCGTAAGCCTGCCGGCGCTCCGGAGTCCCGGGCTCGTAGAGGTCGATGCAGTCGACGGTCAGGCCGAGGTACTTGTAGACCGTCCCCATCCACTCGCTGTCGCGCTGGGCGAGGTAGGTGTTGACGGTGACGAGGTGGACGCCGCGGCCGGTCAGTGCGTTCAGATAGATGGGCATGGTCGCCACGAGCGTCTTGCCCTCGCCCGTCGCCATCTCCGCGACCTTGCCACGGTGCAGCGCAATGCCGCCGATGAGCTGCACGTCATAGGGCACCATGTCCCACGTCAGCTTCTGATTGGTGACGGTGATCTCCGTGCCCAGCAGGCGGCGGCATGCCTCCTTGACCGTGGCGAACGCCTCGGGGAGCAGGTCCTCGAGCACGTTCTCGAGCTCGGCCTTGAGCGCGTCCTCCGCCTCGCGCAGCTCCATTCCGAGCGACTCGCGCTGGTCCGGATCCTCGGCGTGGCGCTTCCTGTCGCGCAGCTCCGCGATATCGGCCTCGAACGACGCAGTCCGCTCGCGGATGATGCCGCGGAACTTCTCCGTCTGCGCGCGCAGCTCCTCCTCGCTCAGTGCCGCGAGATCGTCGACGATCGCGTTGATCTCGCCGACGAGCGGCTCGAGCTTGCGAGCTTCCCGTTCGTGACGGTCGCCAAATACCTTGCCCAGCAGCGTCTTGATCATGTAACCGTGTCTATTCCTCGCTCGGGGTGATCCGGGGTACTACCCCGCCACCGGAGTGCCGTTTCGGAGATACAGCTTCCGTTCGAATATG
>DATHUY010000116.1 GCA_035461765.1 Longimicrobiales bacterium | reverse complement strand
ATGGTACGACACGCCGACTCGCAGGAGCTGCTCGCGGCATCGATTGCGCGAGCAGTGCAGCTCGATCTCGCGGTGCCGCAGCACCCCGTGGACATAGCGCATGCGGTGGAGGCTGCATTGCTCGCGGAGGCGCGAACGAGTGAGCAGACACTGGCCGCCGGACGTACGCTGATCCTGGGGCTGTATCTGCTCTTCACAATCGTTGCCTTCGTGAATCCGGGCCTGGTCACCCTGCCGGCGATGCCGTTCATCAATGTGATGTTGGCACTGGTCTGGTTCGCCGCGGCAGCTGTACTGATGATCGCTCTGCGACGAGGCTTCTATCACCGGCAGCTGCGCCGGCTGGTGCCAGCGGCCGATGCTGCGGGCGTGGTCATCACCGTGCTTCTGCTGAATTACAGTCTGAGCCTCGCAGGCGGTGCGCCCCTTGGTGCGATCATGGTCGCCGTGACAGCCTGTGCACTCATCGCATTCTCGGGATCACTGCGTCTCTCCAGAACCGCGGCGCAGTTCACCACGACGCTCGCCGTTGGTGCGGCTCTTGTGGTCGCAGTGGCTGCAGGAATGCGTCTCCTGCCCGCAACCTTCCTCGGTGCCGCCGTGCTGGTGACAGGCCTCCTCAGCAGCCGGCTCACGCGTGTCATCCGCCGCGTCATCACGAACGAGATCGCCCGGGTGCAGCTTGCCCGGCTGTACGACGACGCACGCGAGGCCGCGGACGCACGTGAGGAAGTACTGAAGATCGTGTCGCACGACCTGCGGAATCCGCTCAGCACCATCGGCATGGCGGCAGAACTGATCCTTGAGACGAATGATCAGGCCGCTCAGGCACGCGGCGTGAGCATTATCCGCCGCTCGAGCGAACGGATGAACCGCATGGTTCAGGACCTGCTCGATGTCGCCAAGCTCGAGACGGGACGGCTCGGTATTGAAGCGGAGGAGACGGGCGTGGGCAGCCTCATCGATGAGACCGTCGAGATGCTGGGCCCGCTCGCGGCGGAGAAGGGGATAGCACTCTCAGCAGTGGTCGCGTCCGACCTGCCGGTCATATACGTCGATCGCGGCCGCATTCTGCAGGTCATGTCGAATCTGGTCGGCAACGCCATCAAGTTCACACCGGATGGCGGTCAGATCACGCTGGATGCGCGGCAGGAAAGGGATGCGGTGCGGTTTGCCGTCAGTGATACCGGCCCCGGCATCAAACCCGACCAGATGCAGCGCATCTTCGGGCGCTTCTGGCAGGCCCGGCCGAGCGACCGCCGCGGGCTGGGCCTCGGACTGACGATCGCGAAGTCCATCGTCGAGGCGCACGGCGGCCACATCGGGGCGGACAGCCGGCCGGGAGAGGGAACGGAGTTCTGGTTCACCATTCCCGTCGCGTCGGCGTTCGATGCGGCCGCGGACGCTTCGCTGCGTCAGTCGTAACGCAATGCGTGCATCGGGTCCACGCGTGTAGCGCGCACCGCCGGTATCAGACACGCCGTAGCAGCTGTGATGCTGAGCACGGCTCCAATGGCGAGGAAGATCGCCGGGTCGCGCGGGTTCACCTCGAAGAGCAGCATCTGGAGCAGGCTCGACACACCGACTGCGAGCGCGAGGCCGAGCAGGAGTCCGATCGCGAGCTGCAACAGGCCCTGCTTCATGACCAGCCCGCGCACATCGCGCACCTGTGCGCCCAGCGCCATCCGCACGCCCATCTCGCGCGTGCGCTGCCGCACCGACGTGGACATGACACCGTAGAGTCCCACGGCTGCGAGGAACAGGGCCGCGCCGCCGAAGACCATGAAGAGCGATCCAAAGACCATGTAGAACCAGTTGTTGTCGTTGATCGCCTTCTGCAGCGTCTCTACGAAGTAGATAGGGAGATCCGCATCGACCGCGAGGACGGCGTCACGAACGTTCTGTGACAGCAGCATCGGGTCGCCGCCGCGCACACGTGCAACTACGCTCATGAACCGCGCACCCCCCTGTGCCAGCGGGATGTACACGGCCTGCTGGTCGGAATCGCCGCTGAGGCCGCCCGCGTACATGTCGGGGACCACACCCACAATCGTGCGCCATTCCTCCGTGGACCCACTTGCGCCGAGTCTGATCCGTCTGCCGATCGGATCCGCATCCGCAAAGTAGCGACGCACGAACTCGTCGTTGACGATCGCTACAGGCAGCCCGCCTGGACGGTCCTGCGGCGTGAAGCCACGTCCCTGGCGCAGCTCTACATCCAGCGCCTCGAATGCTCCGGGACTTGCAAGAATGCTCCGCGCGGTAGGGTAGTCCCGATCTTCCGTGTATGTGGCGCCCTCGACGGCGAATCGGGACGTCGGCGAGCCGAGTGCCGGCAGGGCCTGGATCAGGCCCGCGCCCTCCGTGCCCGGCAGCTGCTGAAGACGCGGCATGAGCTGCTCGAAGAACTGCTGCTGTGCGGCCGCGTCGGCGTAGTCCGCTTCGGGCAGACCGATGCGAGCCGTGAACACCTGCTCGGTCGCGAACGGGAAGTCCACCGAGCGCAGCTTCGTCACGCTCTTGATGATGAGGCCGGCGCCGACGAGCAGGCCGGCCGAGAGTGCGATCTCGGTGATGACGAGTGCGCGGCTGATGCGGCCGAGGCGGAAGCTCGAGCCGCCGCGGCTCTCATCCTTCAACACGTCGGCGACGTTCGCGCGCGCTGCCTGCCACGCCGGGATCGCGCCCGACAGAAACGTGCTCAGCGCCGTGATCGCGAGCACGAACAGCAATACGCCGCCGTCCAGCCGGATGTCGATCCAGAACGGCGGGTCCGTGGGAGCGATCGCGTTGTTGAAGAGCCGTATCCCGACCATCGCGATCATCAATCCGAGCGCGGCGCCGGCGAACGACAGGATGAGCGATTCGGTCAGGAACTGCCGCACGACACGGATGCGGGATGCACCCATGGCCGAACGGATTCCTACTTCGCGGCTGCGCGCGGCCGCGCGCGATATCAGCAGATTCGCGACGTTGGCGCATGCGATCAGCAGCACCATGAACACGGCGCCGAGCATCGTGAACAGCATCGTGACGGGCTCATCGCCCAGAAACCCCTTGATATAGGGCTCGACCCGCGTCGAGATGCCCTCGTTCGTCTCCGGGTACGCAGCCTCCAGGCGCCTGGCAATCGCGGCCATCTCGACGCCCGCCTCATCGACCGTCACGCCATCACGCAGCCGGCCGAACACATTCACCCACTGGCCCTCGCCCCGCTGGAGCGAGGCCGCATCGCGCGCCAGCGGCACCCACAGCTGTTCGGTGGTAGGGAACGCAAATCCCTCTGGCATCACGCCGACGATCGTCGTCGGCTTTGCATTGGCCCGCACGACGCGCCCCACGATGCCAGGGTCTGCGCCAAACCGGTCGCGCCACGTCGCGTGGCTCAGCAGCATCACCGGGTCCGCGCCCGGCCGGTCGTCATCGGCAGTGAAACCCCGGCCGATGATCGGCTTCACACCGAGAACGTCGAACGTCTCCGCGGAGATGAAGCCGCCGTCGTAGCGTTCGGGACGGTCCGTGCCACTGACGTTGACCGTGCCGGTGAAGAACGCACCCAGGCCCGAGAACGACTGCTGCTGCGCGCGCCAGTCCTCGTAGTCGTGGAGCGTGGCCGCCATGCGGTCCTGGCCCTCGCTCAGATTGGTGCGTCGGATGCTGACCAGCTGATCCGACCGCTCCATGGGCAGGCCACGCAGCATCGCCCCCCACACAATGCTGAACATCATGGTCGTGAGACCGATGCCGAGTGCGAGCGCCAGCACGGATATGCTCGTGGATCCGCGACTGCGCAGCAGCATGCGTGCGCCGAAGCGCACGTCCTTCACAAGCGTTTCCATAGGACAGTTCCATGTGTGGAGGTCCGCTGACCTGGTGACGTTCCTACGGAACGGTTGCCGGGGCGGTTTCAGTGCGGGGTTGCTCAGAGCCCGGGACGGGGTTGATCGAGGCGCGGCGGGTGGGCGCACGTCGACCCGCATCCCGGGGGCCGGAAGATGAATACGGGCGGATCAGTCCTGCTTCAGGACACGGGCCGGATCCACGCGGGTCGCACGCACGGCTGGAATGTAGCAGGCCGCGAGTGCAACGAGTCCGAGCAGGAGCGGCGCACTCACGAACGCGAGCGGATCGGTCGCACTGACGTTGAACAGCAGTGCCGTCATCAGGCGCGTGAGAGCGAGAGCACCGGCGATTCCGAGGGCCAGGCCGAGCGCAGCCACCGCGATACCCTGGCCGAGGATCATGCCCAGCACCGCGGAAGCCTGTGCGCCGAGCGCCATGCGTATGCCGATCTCCTGCCGGCGCTGCGCGACGGAATATGCCATGACGCCATATGTGCCGATGGCCGCGAGCGCGAGTGCCACGCCGGCAAACACGGCGAGCAGTACCGTAATGAAGCGGGGGCCGGCCACGGCCCGATGCAGCACGTCGTTCATGCTGGCCAGGTCGGCGACCGGCATCTGGGGATCGAGCGAGCGCACTTCGGACCGCACGGCGCTCGCGAGCGCGTCCGGATCGCCGCTGGTGCGCACGACGATGTTCATGGTTCGCGGTGCGAAGCCGACTGCGCGAGCGACCTGTGGATAGAGGAAGTAGATCTCCGTGCCGGTCGGCTGCTCGAGCCCACCCTGCTTCACGTCCTTGACCACGCCCACGATCGTGAGCCATGGCACACCATCACCCGGCGGGCGCAGGCGCCGCCCCAGCGGATTCATGTCCGGGTAGAACACCTCGGCCAGGCGCTCGTTGATGAGGACGACCGGCGCACCGCCCTCATCGGCATACGTGAAGAGCCGGCCGTCACGGAGCGGAATGTCCATCGTCGCGAGATAATCCCGGGTCACGAACTGCCAGTAGTCCGTGTTGAACGCGGGGCCGTCCGGTGTCTGCGCCAGCCCCTCGAACTCCGTGTCATTGGCGTTGACATCCCGGCGCGGCGGCAGCCCGCTCATCGCGGATGCCGACGTGACGCCGGGCAGGGCGCTCAGACGATCGATGAGACGGTCCAGGAACGCCACTTGATCCGTCGGATCGGGATACGACGCTGCTGGCAGGAATATCTGGAAGGACAGGAGGCCGTCCGGATCAAAGCCGGGATCCACCTTCTGCAGCTCCGCGAAGCTGCGCAGCATGAGACTCGAGCCGACGACCAGCACGACCGCGAGCGCCACCTCGGACACCACGAGGAGCCGCCGCACCTGCTGTCGGGCGCCGCCGGCCGTCGTGCGCCCCGTTCCATCACGCAGCGACTGCGTCACCGTCCGTCGCGTCAGATGCAGTGCCGGCGCCAGTCCGAAGATCAGCCCGGTCAGGACCGATACCAGCAGGGTGAACAGCAGGACGTTCTCATCCAGACCGATTCCGAGCGAGCGCGGGATCCCGCGCGGATTCGTCGCCAGCAGAACGCGCAGGCCCGCGTACCCAATGAACAGACCCAGCATGCCGCCGAGCAGCGACAGCACGACGCCTTCCGTCAGAAACTGGCGCATCAGCCGGCCGCGTCCGGCGCCGAGTGCGGCGCGCACCGCGATCTCCTTCTGTCGCGATTCGGCCCGTGCAAGCAGGAGATTCGCGACGTTGGCGCATGCGATCAGGAGCACGAACCCTACCGCCCCGAACAGCAGCAGCAGCGCCGGACGCGTGCCGCCGATCAGGTCCTCCTGCAGCCCCGTCAGGAAGATCGGATGATTCTCCGGCGACGGAACGTGTGTGTCGGGATTCGCTTCAGCCCAGCCCTCCAGGAGCACGGCCAGCTCCGAGCGCGCCTGCTCCAGCGTCGTATTCGGATTGAGACGTGCGACTACGTCCAGAAAGTGCGAGCCACGGTTCTGCCGGTTCGCAGGGTCCAGCTGGGCCGGCACCCAGATCTCGACGCGGGCGTCCGCCACATCGAAGCCGGGCGGCATCACACCCGTCACTCGCGTCTCATTCCCGTTCACGATGATCGTCCGGTCGAGAATGCCCTGATCGCCGCCGAACGCGCGCTGCCACAGCTCCCACGAGATCGTGGCGACATTGCCTCCGCCCGGCAGATCCTCCTCTGCGTTGAACGGGCGCCCCAGCCGCGCGGGAACGCCGAGTGTCTCGAACAGGTCGGCCGTCGCAATCGCCGAGACCGCCCGCATCGGAGCATCCCCGCCGCCAACGCTCGACATGCCCGTGCGGTAGGCACCAAAGGATGAGAACGAGCGCGTCCGCTCCCGCAGCTCCATGAACTCCGGTGGCGATATCCAGAACTTGTCGAAGCCGAGCGTCGGGAACCTGCTCGCCACCCGGACCAGCTCCCCGGGCGAATCGTAGGGCAGCGGGCGCAGCACCACACCGTTCAGTACGCTGAAGATCGCGCTGTTCGCGCCAATCCCTAGTGCCAGGGTGAGGATCGCGACGAGTGCGAAGCCCGGCGCCCGTGCCAGTGAACGCAGGGCATAGCGGATATCGGCGTACAACTCGGACATGCGCACCTCCGGAAGGGGCGGCGGTCGGCTTCGCTAATGCGTGAGCGTACGGATATGCATGGCGGGAGTTTCGATGGGTAGAGCGGCGGGATGGTTGGCTCGCGGAGTCGGACGCGGCACCCGTTCTGCACTGCGGAGCCACCCGGACGCGGCACCCGTTCTGCACCGTGGCCGGTCACAGCATGGCCACGCCCCGGCGGCCCAGGCGGATGGCTGCGGGCGGGCCAGACCGATTCGCGCCCGGGCCGTTATGCAGAGTGGGTGCCGCGTCCGACCCGTCCGACCCGTCCGACCGGCCGCAGCCAGAACACTCGCCTCACCCGTTCCAGCAGAAGCAGAGCGACTGCGGCGAGGCCGATCGACAGACCCGTCCATACACCGAGCGGACCCCAGCCGTACCGGAACGCGAACAGGTAGGCGATCGGCAGCCCCACACCCCAGTAGCCGATCGCCGCGATGTACATCGGGGCCCGCGTATCCGCCGCACCGCGCAACACCGACACGCCCGCTACCTGCGCACCGTCGAAGAGCTGGAACGCGGCAGCCATCAGCAGCAGCTGGGCACCCAGGTCGACGATGTCCACGTGAGGTGTGTACAGCCCGATCAGTGTACGCGGAGCGATCAGGAACACGATCGCGCAGCACAGCATGAATCCGGTCGACAGCAGGTACGTGCCCACCACCGCGTCACGCACGGCACGTGGCCGCCGCCCGCCAATGTGCTGGCCCACGCGGATCGACCCCGCCATCGATGTGCCCAGCGCGATCATGAACGTCGTCGACGCGATGTTGATCGTCACCTGATGTGCCGCGAGCTGAACGGCGCCCAGCCAGCCCATCATCACCGCGGCGAACGAGAACAGACCCACCTCCATGCCGAACTGCGCACCGATCGGCCCGCCCACTACGAAGATGCGACGCATCGCGGCCAGCCGCGGCCGGAGCGCCATGCCGTGCACACGGTGCGTGCGATGCATCACCAGGAAGCCTCCGATCGCCACGAGCATCGCACACCGCACGATCGTCGTCGCCCAGCCGCTGCCGACCACGCCCAGAGCCGGGATCCAGTCCGCGACGCCATAGATGAGCGCACGGTTCGCCACGATGTTCACGCCCAGCCCCATGAACGTCACCATCATGGGCGCCGTCGCGTGACCCATTCCTTCCAGGTACTGACGCGCGGCCACGAACAGCAGCGCGGGCGGAACGCCGAGCGCCAGCGCCCGCATGTACCCACCCGTCAACGCCGCCACCTCGGGGTCCTGACCCAGCACCAGGGACAGCTCGCGACCATACAGGCACGAGATCACCACCGGCACGCTCACCACCACCGCCAGCCATGATCCCTGAACCAGCACCCGGCCGCACTCCTCCACGTCGCCGCGCCCGAACGCCTGGCTCACCAGCGGCGCCATCCCCATCACCACGCCCGTCATCAGGATGAGCCCGAAAAAATGCAGCGCGCTGCCCAGTCCCGCCGCGGCCAGCGGGGCTGCCCCCAGCGGACCCACCATGATGGTGTCCGCCGTGTTCATCCCCACCTGCCCCAGCTGGTTCACCACGATCGGCACCGACAGCGTCAGCAGTCCGCGCAGCTCACGCGCGAAAAGTCGCCCTCGTCGACTCATCAGCTCTCACGAAAAAACGCCACCCGGCCGGGCGGCGTATGGGCTCCGCACCTCGATTTCTACCCCGCGTCCCATGGATAATCGCTTCCGGCTCGCCGAGCCACCACCCCGTCCCATGGCGCTTGCCCTCCACGTCCCTGGATGCTACGCTCGTAGCAGGATGCTACAAAAGCAGCACGCCGACAGGAGGAGGCCGGGCATGAGCAGGGGGTCGCACCAGAACCTGACGCGACGGGAGCGTCAGATCATGGACGTCGTCTACCGGCACGGGCAGGTGACAGTGTCTGAGGTGCTGGCGGAGCTGCCGCAGGCACCCAGCTACTCGGCCGTGCGTGCGCTGCTGCGGAAGCTGGAGGAGAAGGGCCATCTGAAGCACGACGCGCAGGGAGCCCGCTACGTATACGAGGCGACGGTGCCGCGCGAGGAGGCGCGCGAAGGTGCGCTGGAGCGTCTGGTGCGCACGTTCTTCGACGGTTCGCCGTCGAAGACGGTGGCGGCGCTGCTGGACCTGAAGGCGGAGGAGCTGACGAAGACGGAGCTGGACGATCTGGAGCGACTGATCGCGGACGCGCGCGGAAGGGGGCAGTGAGATGACACCGATCGAATGGCTGCTGTTCGCACTGTTCCTGTCCGCAAAGGTGCTCGTGGTGCTGGGCGCTGCGCTGTTTGTGACGCGTCTGATGCATCGGAGGTCGTCCGCTGAGCGGCATCTCGTGTGGGTGGTTGCGTCGGCGTGCGTGCTCGCCCTGCCGGTGCTCTCGCTTGCGGGCCCGTCGTGGCGCGTTGTCATCCCGTCCGCATGGCTGAGCGCGTTCAACGAAGCACCCGCGCCTGCGGCGGTGGAGCCAGTGCCGTTGCCTGCAGTTGAGATCACGGTTTCGCGGGAGGTCCGTCGCGAGCGTATCTCCCGTGCGCTCGGCACGCCGGCGCTGGCGCCGGCTCGGGCACCAGGCGCAGTGGTGCGCGTGACACCGCCCGCGACACTCGAGGCGGTGCCTGCACCGGTACGAGCGGGTGCCGTGCCGTCGAATGAAGCCACGGTGGAGGTCGCACCGGCGGGAGCGGTGGTAGCGCCCGGGGTGCGTGCCCGCGCGCCGGAGGGACAGACTGATCCGCTGCGTTCGATGCTGCCGCGGCTGCCGCTGTTGTTCCTGGTCGTATGGCTGGCCGGCACGGTGGTGATCGGCGCGCGCGTTCTGGTGGGTTTCATGCGACTGCGCGCCGTGACGCGGCTGGCGCGCCCGCTCCAGGACCTGTCACTGAGAGTGCGGGCACACGGGATTGCGACGGACATCGGTGTCCGCCGGCAGTTGCGACTGCTGGAGGGTGACGCGGCGGCGATGCCGATCACGTTCGGTCTGCTGCGGCCGACACTGCTGCTGCCATCGAGTGCGCGTGACTGGACGCGAGCGCGGCAGAATGCGGTACTGCGGCATGAGCTGGAGCACGTGCGACGCTACGATTCACTGACGCAGCTGATCGCGGAGCTCGGCTGCGCGCTCTACTGGTTCAATCCGCTGATGTGGTATGCGTCGCGTCGGCTGCGGATCGAGCGCGAGCACGCGTGCGACGATGCAGTGCTGGCATCGGGGTTACGGCCGTCCGAGTACGCGGCCGACCTGCTGGACATTGCGCGAGCGCTCAGGTCGCAGCGCGCACTGGGTGTCGCGGCGATCGCGATGGCAGGACCGTCTCACCTCCGTGCGCGGGTTGCGTGTCTGCTCGATGCGGGGCGGCGCCGTGACCGTGCGTCGGTGAAGCTCCTGGTGCCTGCGTGGCTCGGCGCGTTCATGCTTGTCACGCCGCTGTCATCACTCGTGCCGGACGCCGGCGGGCGGGTGGTGTCGGAGCACCGCGCCAGTGTGTCGCATGCCCCTGCGAAGGTGGCCCGGCGGGGCCCGCTACCGGTGGCCGCTCCGGATGTGCTGCCGCTGAAGGCCGTCCCGGCACGGAGCCCCGTTGTACCGGCACCGATGGGCGCGCCTGCCTCAGCCGCGGCCGCCGGTGGGGTGACTGTCGAGGTCGATGCGGTTGCCATGCCTGACGATCTCGCCTTCGAAATCGATGTCGCCGACCGTGAATGGCTGCACTCGGCGGTGCTTTATCTGTCCCGGCGTCTCGGTCTGATGAGCGAGGAGCGGGCATCCGCGATCACTGCCGCGGCCGATGTCGAGCTCGCCCGGGCAGTGCGCGAGGGGCTCATGCGCGTGGCAGAAGGCAGGAGTGCGAATCCGGGCGAGGCCGAGTCCCTGGCGGAGCTGCTGTCACACGCCGGGCTGAGCCGGGCCGAGGTTGCGCTGGTACTGGAAGCGGCGGCCGGTGTCGAAGTGAAGTACAACCGGAAGCACGACAGGTTCGAGGTCAGGGCGAAGCCGCGGAGGTAGTCAGTACGTCGTCAGCACCACGATCTCGTCATCCGCGGTCAGTGAGAACGTACGATCGCGGGAGGGATTGAGTGCTGTGCCGCCGGCGCTGTGGCTGTCGTGGGGTCGCACGCCGAGCGCCACCTCGCCATGCGCGGTCGCTGCGTCCTCGATCTGCTGGAACGTGACGTCACGCTGCTCGAGGCCGTAATCGGCGGGCGGTCGGAAGATGATCTCCGGGCCGCCCGGCCCGAACAGCTCATCGAACACGGCGCGCAGCTCGCGCCGTAGCGCCACCTGCGCCAGCATGTGGCTCAGGATCACGGGACTTACGATCACCTCACCGCGGCGGCGCCGGAACAGCGCGACGTTCCCCGGATCGAGCAGCTCGACCAGAATGTTCGGCCGCGCGTTCTCCGGCAGGATGTCCCTGAGCAGCAGGTAACCCAGGATCGAGCGTGCATCGGACTCCTCGCCGGATCCGAGCCGATCGCTGCCGAGCAGCACGATGCTGTCGTAGCCGTTCACGTCGGCGCGCTGCAGAACCGACGGCGTGGTGAAGTCGCCGTCCACGTGCGTGACGGCGACATGGCGCGGTGTGAAGTCGTGCCGCTGCAGAGCGGCCTCGCGTCGTTCGACGGATACAGTCGAGATGATGTCGATCTCGAATTGCTCATCATCGTAGCTGTCGAATTCGCGGAGCAGTGCCGGCACCTTGTGGCTCCAGCCCAGGACCAGCACGCGCAGCGTTCCGCCCGAGGTGCCGGGACGTATGCGTCTGACCGGTGCTGGTTGCGGCGATGGTCCATCAGCAGGCGCCGCAGCGGTTGCCTTGAAGCTGTGGGCCAGCAGCACGAGGCGGTCGTCGCGCTCGAGGACCGTGTCCGATGCCGGGTTCAGCATGGGCGTGAGATTGCGACCGTCGGTGCGGACGATGCCGAGCAGCACGGCGCGAGGATAGGCACGTGCCACGTCGAAGACGGACCGGCCGACGTGGTCGCTGGCAGCACGAAGGTATATCTCGTTGCCGTGACCATGGGTCAGGAGCTCGCCGAAAATGTGGGACAGACCCGGGTGCCGGACATTCTGTGCGAGCAGACGGCTGATGATGGAATCGCTCGCGAGGATTTCGATCGGTCCGCCGTATGCCCGCTCCGCGATACCGAGCTTGCGCGAATCGAAGATCTCTGCGACGGCGAGCGGCAGCTCACGCCCTTCGGAGGCCGGATGGTTGGTCATCGTGAGCAGTGTCTTGATCGTGCGCGTGTCCGCCTGGTCGGGACCGCCCGGTCCGAAATCGGCGGCCGGCATGATGACGGCAGCCGCGCGAATGAAGTCGACACGTCGCAGGTGTTCGAGCCGCAGCGGCGAGCCGGTGCGCAGAATGACCTGTCGCTCGTTCCAGAGGCTGCCGAGGCGCTCGCGCAGCTCGACGCTGAGAGCCGTCGTGACCTCATCGGCGAGGATCGCGAGACGGAGTGAGCGGGCGTTGCGGCGCTGCAGGAAACGTCGAACGCGCTCACTCGACATGACCAGCTCGCGCACGATTGTCGTCGTGCGGTTGTTCCAGCCGATGATCAGGATGTGATCGCGCTGCGCGATCGGCGTGAGCCCCGCTTCCAGCTCGCTCATGCGCTCGTGCAGCCACTGCGTCATGATGGCCACGAGTGCACCGAGGAACAGCACGTAACCGAGCACCGTCAGTACAGTGGATACCGTACGCTCGACGGTGCCGGTGTCGTCGCCGAGATAGCCCGGGTCCGTCAGGCGCAGAAAGGCCCACCACACGGCACCGGCGAAGCCGAGGTCCGATCCGGCATTGAAGTAGTGGATGATGGCTCCGCCCACGATCGAGATGAGGCCGATGAGGGCAGCGATCACGAGCAGCCGGTACTGCGGGCCGCGGAGCATGACTCGCTCGACGCGGAACATCAGCAGGTTGGGCAGACGCTGTGGCATGCGCCAACCTGAGCCGTGCGCAGCCGCGCAGCAAGCTTCTCATACGTCCCGGCCGGCGATCATCGTGCGTACCTCGCGGAGGCCGCCGCCCGCCGCGTCGGCCGGACCACGTCGGCCAGCCTTGTCGCAGGTGGGTCACCACTGCAATTTCCAGCATGACGACGCCCGCAGTCGAGGACTATCTCAAGGCGATTTATCAGCTCTCCGAAGCGGGCGCGCCCGTGAGCACGTCGGCCATCGCGGAACGCCTGGGCATTGCCGCCGGCTCCGTAACGGGCATGCTCAAGCGACTCGCGGAGGCCGGCCTCGTCGAGCATACCCGCTATTACGGCGCGCGGCTCACCGAGGACGGCGCGAACAACGCGATCCGTACCATTCGCCGCCATCGCATTCTGGAGCTGTTCCTCGTCGATGTACTCGGCTACACGTGGGATCGTGTTCACGAGGAGGCGGAACGACTGGAGCACGTCGTAACCGACGAGCTGATCGATCGCATGGCGGGTGTGCTCGGCCAGCCGGACGCCGATCCGCACGGCGCCCCCATACCCGCCGCTGAAGGCGAGTTCCACGAGCACCCGTTCCCCACGCTGGCCGAGCTGTGTGCGGGTGATGGCGCAACACTGCGGCGCGTGCCCGATGAGGACGCGGCCGCGCTTCGCTACCTCGCCCAGCTCCAGCTGCGACCGGGCGCCGAGCTCGAAGTTCTCGAGGTCGCGCCGTTCAACGGCCCGCTCCGCGTCCGTATCAACGGTACGGAACAGATCGTCGGGCGTGACCTGGCGAAGCAGATCAAGGTCGAGCCGAAGGAAGGCACGCCGCAGCGCTGAAGCGGCTGCTCAGACCAGCATCGCCTTCCGTGCGGAGTCCCTGCCCGCGTCCGTCAGCTCGAGCCGACCGTCCGGCAGCCGCAGCAGCAGATCATCCTCCTCCGCCTCGTCGACCACGCGCCGCGCGAACGCCGGCTTCCAGCGCAGGTGCTCGCCGAGATGTGTCTCCCGGCTCTCGTCGGCGGCCTCGGGTGCGCCCTCGTGGTGCAGCAGGTGGATCGCGAGCATCAGGCGCGCGAACTCCCAGCGCTGCCGCTCACGCCTGCGCGCGACCGCAACGACGCCGCGCTCGGGTGCCAGCAGGAACGCGAGCATGAACAGCAGTCCCGCCACGGCCGCCATGCACCCGGCGATGGAGGCATCGACGAGCCATGCGGTCCAGAAGCCGCCCAGAGCCGCGGCCGCGGCGATGACCGCGCTCAGGATCAGCACCCGCGGCAGACTGTCCGAGAGGAGGTACGCAGTAGCGGGTGGCGTGATCATCAGTGCAACGACGAGGATTGAACCGACCGCGTCGAACGCACCGACTGCCGTAATCGATACCAGCGTCATGAACGCGTAATGGAGCACGCCGGGTGCGAAGCCGAGCGCTGCGGCCAGGCCGGGATCGAACGTCGAGAGCTTCAGCTCCTTGTAGAGCGCCGTTATGAAGAGAATGTTCAATACCAGCACGCCGCCCATCACCCACAGGGAGCGCGGCCCCAGGTCCCGACCGCCCACCTCCAGCCGCCGGAACGGCGCGAACGCAATTTCGCCGAGCAGAACGGCGTCGGTATCGAGATGCACGGCGCCCGCGTAGCGCGTGATCAGAATGACGGCAATGCTGAACAGGGCGGGGAACACCAGTCCGATCGATGCATCCTCACGCACCAGCCGCGTGCGTCGCAACAGCTCGACCAGCCCCACCGTGGCGACTCCCATCGCCGCAGCACCGAGGACGAGGAACGGTGATGCGATGTCACGCGTGATGAAGAACACCAGCACGATGCCGAGCAGCACCGTGTGGCTGATCGCGTCGCTCATGAGCGCCATGCGGCGCAGCACCAGGAACACGCCGGCCAGTGAGCACGCGACGGATACGACCACCGCCACGAGCTGGATCTCGAGCTCGATGCTCATACGCCGTCGCGCCTGCCGGATGGGGCGGCCCGGTCCGGCGGCGTGCCATCCTCCGGATCGTCCCGCGTCCCCTGCTCGGCTTCCGCGCGGCCTGCAGGCGTGATCGTCCATCCGCTCGCGCCTTCGCGCCGGGCCAGACCGCGCTCCTCGAGCACGCCGAGCGCCCGGCGCACGTCGGTACGCCCGAGACGCATCGCCTCGAGCACCGTGAGGTCGTGCGCGTGCTCGCCCTCGTGCTGACCGGCGAGTGCGTACAGGTCGCCGAGCACGGCGTCCGCGCGGATCTGATGGCGCTGCCTCCTGCGCTGAACTGACGCCCACAGCAGGCCGCGCTCGGGAGCCACGGCCATGGAGATGAGTACCAGCGTGGTTGCCGCGAGGACGATCGTGGGACCCGTCGGGACGTGCGCGGCCGAGCTGCTGATCACCGCACCGGTCACGCCCGCGATGGCGCCGAAAAGCGCCGAAAGAAGCACCATGACGGACAGGGAATTGGTCCACTGGCGCGCGGCGGCGGCGGGCGCGATCACCATCGCGCTCATCAGCACCACGCCGACAGTCTGCAGCCCGATCACGATTGCAATGACGAGAAACGTCGTGAGGAGAATGTCGATCGTCCGCATCGGCATCCCGAGCGACGCGCCGAACTCCGGGTCGAAGCTGAGGAGCTTGAATTCCTTCCAGAATACGAAGACCGCGAGCAGGGCCAGCGCGCCGAGCGCCGCAATGACAATGACATCACGCTCGAGCATGGTTGCGGCCTGGCCGAAAAGAAAGCGGTCGAGGCCGGCCTGTGACGCATCAGGCAGCTTCTGCACGTACGTCAGCAGTACCAGACCCGCGCCGAAGAACACGGACAGCACGATCCCCAGCGCACTGTCCTCCGGTAAGCGGCTGTGCCGCACCACCGTCATCACGACGAGCGTGCCGAGCCACCCGGCGAGCGCGGCACCCAGCACGAGAACGAGCGTGCTCCGCGTACCAGTCAGGATGAAGGCGAGCACGATGCCGGGAAGAGCGGCGTGGGAGATCGCATCACCCAGCAGGCTCTGTCGCCGCAGCACCGCATACGTGCCGAGTGCACCGGCCACGATGCCGAGCGTGCCCGCACCGAGCGCAACGGTGCGCAGCGTATAATCGAAGAACAGCTCGCGGAGCGGATTCATCCGGTGGCTGCGCTCAGTCTCCGCCCACGCCAGCCCACGCGCTTCCGCCCGTGCGCGGCGTGTCCCGCAGCGGCGATGCGGAGCCGTGGAACGGCACGCGGCCGCCGTACGTCACGCGCAGATTCTCCGCAGTGAACACATCGTCGACGGGACCTGCCGCGATCTTGCGCACGTTGAGCAGCGTCACCCAGTCGAAGTATTCGGGCACCGTCTGCAACGCGTGATGTACTACCACGACGGTGTCGCCCGCTTCACGCAGTGCCTGAAGCACTGTCACGATCGCCCGCTCGGTCTTCGCGTCCACACCCTGGAACGGCTCGTCCATCAGATAGACCCGGGCATCCTGCACGAGCGCGCGCGCCAGGAAGACGCGCTGCTGCTGACCGCCGGAAAGCTGGCTGATCTGGCGATGCGCAAAATCCTCCATGCCCACCTTCTCGAGCGCGGTCATCGCCAGGTCCCGCTCGCGACGCCCGACCCTGCGCAGCCAGCCGAGCGCGCCGTAACGCCCCATCTGCACGACATCGAGCACCGACGTCGGGAAGTCCCAGTCCACACTGCCGCGCTGCGGGACGTACGCGATCAGCCGACGCTGCTCGTCATATGGCCGACCGTGAATCAGGACCTGTCCCGCCGCGGGCTTCAACAGGCCGAGCATCGCCTTGATCAGTGTCGTCTTGCCCGCCCCGTTCGGTCCCACGATCGCCATCAGCACGCCCGCAGGCACCGTCAGATCGATATCCCAGAGAACCGGATGCTCGCGGTACGCGACCGTGAGATCGTTCACTTCGATTGCCGTCTCGTCCGTCATTCGCGCTCCATTGCGCCTGCCATGATCCCGCCCGCCGTCAATGCGCCGACGATCGTCTCCACGTTGCTCCGCACCATCCCCATGTAGGTGCTCGCAGGTGTGTTCGGGCTGCCTAGTGCGTCCGAGTACAGTGCGCCGCCGATCGCTACCTCGAAGCCGCGTGACCGCACGGCCGCCTGCACCGCCTCGATCGTGCGCCGCGGGATCGATGTCTCCACGAAGATCGCCGGGATCCGGCGTCGCGCGATCTCGGCCGCCAGCTGCTGCACATCCGCCGTCCCCGCCTCCGAGGCGGTGCTGATGCCCTGCAATCCCTTCACCTCGAAGCCGTATGCCCTGCCGAAATAGCCGAACGCGTCGTGCGCGGTCACCAGCACACGACGGTCCGGCGGAACCTCAGCCGCGCGCGCACGCACCCACTCGTCCAGCGTCGCCATTTCGCGCAGCAGCGCCGCACTCCGCTCGCGATATTCATCCGCGTGTGCAGAGTCCGCCGCCACATAAGCCGCCTCGATCCGCTGTACCACACGCATCCACAGCCGCACGTCGAACCACACGTGCGGATCGTAGCTGCCCTGAAACTCCGGCGGCGCAGCCAGCGATCCGCGATCGATCCAGTCGGTCACCGCCACCGTGTGCTTCCGCTTCCCCATCTCCTCCAGCACCTCGCCCATCGCCGCCTCGAGATGCAGCCCGTTGTACAGCACCAGGTCCGCACGCGCCAGACGCCGTACATCGCCCGCACTCGCCTTGTACAGATGCGGGTCCACTCCCGGACCCATCAGCGACTCCATCAGCACGCGCCGGCCACCGACACGTTCGGCGACATCAGCGATCATGCCCGTCGTCGCTACGACACGCAGTCGCGTGTCATCGGCGCGGCGGATGGAGTCGCCGCTGCAACCCGCCAGCGCAAGCGCTGCGGCAGCGATGAGATGGAGAGACCGCGCCGGGACGCAGGCGCGGAATCGGGCCGTCATGGAGTCAGAGTCTTGCCGGGCTCTCATATTTAGCCTAACCTAAACCCTGAGTTCGGATGGCGTCAAGACAGGAGGGGCTTTTGACTAAAAACCGGGACGCGCACGGCCTGGTACCGTGGAGACCGGGACGCGCGGTGCTGTGCGGCCTGCTCGCAGTTCTCTCGAGTGCTCCGCTGGCCGCGCAGGAGATCCGGGGCGTGGTACGGGACGTCGAGGGACGACCCCTCGCGCAGGCGCAGGTGCTGGCGCTGCCCGGGGCGCGGAGCGCACTGACGGATGCGGAGGGCCGGTTTCGCCTGCCGGGCATCGCCGCCGGCCGATACCGCGTCGAGGTATCCCTGATCGGGTATGCGCCGGTCTCGCTGGCAGTGGATGTGGGAGGAGGCGGACTGGAGCCGTTGGAACTGCGGCTGAAGGCGACACCGCTGACGCTGGGCGGAATCGAGGTAACGGCGAGCGGGACGGGTCGGGTGCCGGCCGCAGTGATGCAGGCCACGTCGCAGCTGTCGGGCAAGGCGCTCGACCGTGAGTTGAGCGGCACGCTGGCGCAGACGCTCAGGTACCAGCCGGGAATCGCCGTCCGTTCCAATGGCCCGGCGGCGGCCATGCCGGTGATGCGCGGATTGACGGGCGATCGTGTGCTGGTGCTGCAGGATGGCCAGCGCGCGTCCGATCTGGCCGGGTCGGCGAGCGACCACGGCGTGACGATCGATCCCCTGAGCGCGCAGCGGGTGGAAGTGGTGCGGGGGCCAGCGACACTGCTGTACGGCAACAATGCGCTTGGCGGCGTGGTGAATGTGATTTCCGGGGACGTGTCCGGCGGCATGCCGCTGCGTCCGCAGGCGGCGCTCGCGTTGCAGACGGAGAGCGCCTACCCGGGAGGCGCGGTCAGCGCGCGCGCGGCCGCACCTCTCGGGGATGCATGGTCGGTAACGGTCCGTGCGGGCGCGCGCACGGCGGACGACATGCGGATCGGTGACGATCCCGAGCTGGGCGATCGTCTGGAGAACACGGATGTGAGCAGTCTGAACGGAGCCATTGCGTTCTCGCGGACGGGGCGCCGCTGGAGCGGATCCGCAGCCGTGCGCGCGTACGGGTTCACATATGGTCTTCCTGTGCCACCGGGCTCGGAGCCGGTGGACCTGCGTGGTGGACGCCGCGAGCTGGCAGGGCGGGGGGATGTGAGCACGGGGATGGCCATCCTGCCGTCGGCGCGTCTCGATTTCACGGTGCAGGATTACGATCACGACGAGATCGATGACGCCGGCGTGGTCCAGCAGCGCTTCGTGCTGGCGACGCGGACGGTGAACGTGCTCGTGCGGCAGGCCGGTGTCGGCGCGCTGCGCGAGGGAGCGTGGGGTGTGTCTGCGCTGGTGAAGCACTATGAGGCTGCCGGCCCGGCGGCGCTCACGCCGGAAGCGGACTCACGCACATGGGGCGTATTCGGGTTTCAGGAGCTGGGGCTCGGCGTTGCGGAGACGACGCTGCAGGCGGGCGCCCGCTATGACCGGTACGCCATCGACTCCCGGCAGAGCCCCAAGTTCGGTGCCGCGGTGCGTCGCACATTCCACGCGTTCTCCGGCTCCATCGGAGTGAGCGCACCGCTGTCCGACGCGGTGACGGCCAGTATCACGGGGTCGCGGTCGTTCCGCGCGCCGACCGTGGAGGAGCTGTTCTCGGGCGCACCGCATGCGGGTACGGGCTCGGTCGAATTCGGTGATGCAGCGCTGCGCGAGGAGCGTGGCACCGGACTGGAGGCGGTCCTCCACGTGCGCACCCAGCGTATCAATGGACAGGTCGCCGCCTTCACGAACCGGATCAGTGACTACATCCAGCCCGTCCTGAGAGGGGATACAGTCGTCGGGGATGTCACGCTGCCCGTGTTCGTATACGCTCAGGCGCCGGCGCGGCTGAGTGGTCTGGAGGGGTCGATCGAGGCCGCGGTGAGCCGCACCGTGGCCGTCGCCGTGCGCGGTGACTACCTGAAGGGTGAGCAGGCTGACGGAACACCACTCTCGTTCATGCCGCCCGCGCGCCTGGGCGTGAGTGCACGCTGGGACAATGGTACCCTGTCGCTCGGCGGTGACGTGCATCATGAGATGGCGCAGCACCGGATCGGGTCGGCCGACGAGTCACCGACGCACGCCCACACGATTCTGCGCCTCGACGCGAGCGCACGCGTGCGCCTGTTCGGGCGGCTGCATTCGATGACTGTGCGCATGGACAACCTGACGAACGCGCTGCATCGCGAAGCCACGAGCCGAATCAAGGACTTTGCGCCGTCGGCAGGACGCAATATCGCGGTTGCCTATCGTGTCCACCTGTAGGAGGGTCGGCATGCCGCATCGGTAGCGAAGGCGCGGGGCCCCTCGCTACGTTGCGGCCATGAGAAATCCTGCAGAGCTCGACATGTTCTTCCGACCGCGCTCAATAGCCGTGATCGGCGCCAGCCGCACACCGGGCACGGTCGGCTACGAGATCGTAGACAACCTTCTGGCTGATGGATTCACCGGTGCGATCTACCCGGTGAATCCGAACGCCATCGCCGTCCACTCCGTGCCGGCGTACCCCGGTATCGCGGACGTCCCGGGCGATGTCGACCTGGCTGTGATTGCGGTACCGAAGGAACGGGTGCTGGCGGCGGCGGAGGCGTGCGGAGTGAAGGGAGTGCGTGCGCTGGTCGTGATCACGGCCGGATTCCGCGAGGTGGGGCCGGCGGGGCGGGAGCGGGAGCAGGAGCTGTTGACGATCGCGCAGCGTCACGGCATGCGGATGGTGGGTCCGAACTGCCTGGGCGTGCTGAGCACGGCAGCGGACGTGAGCATGAATGCGACGTTCGCGCCGATCATGCCGCCCGCCGGTCCGGTCAGCTTCATGAGCCAGTCAGGTGCGATGGGAGTGACGATCCTCGACTACGCGGCGGAGTACGGCATCGGGGTTCATCACTTCGTGTCGGTCGGTAACAAGGCGGACGTCTCCGGTAACGACCTGATCGAGTACTGGGCGGCGGACGAGACGACGCGGGTCATCCTGATGTACCTGGAGAACTTCGGTAACCCGCGGAAGTTCACGCGTCTGGCGCGCGAGGTGACGCGACACAAGCCGATCATTGCGGTGAAGGCCGGGCGCACGGCGGCGGGTGCGAGGGCGGCATCCTCGCACACGGGTGCGCTGGCGGGTGTCGACTCGGCGACCGATGCGCTGCTTGCGCAGTGCGGTGTGATCCGGGTCGACTCGGTGGAGGAGCTGTTCGACATGGCGATGGCGTTCGGCCAGCTGCCCGTCCCGCAGGGCAACCGGGTGGCGGTCGTGACGAACGCGGGCGGCCCCGGCATCATCATCACGGACGCGTGCGAGTCGCTCGGCCTGTCGGTCGCCGAGCTCTCCGCGGAGACGCAGGCGCGCCTGCGACAGAACCTGCCGGAAGAGGCGAGCGTCCGGAACCCCGTCGACATGATCGCCACGGCGACACCGGAGAGCTACCGTCTGGCTCTCGAGGCCGTGCTCGCGGACCCGAATGTCGACGCGGCGATCGCCGCGTTCGTCCCGCCGTTGCGTGTGCGGCAGCAGGATGTCGCGAGCAGCATAGTCGAAGCGCGAAGTGCACAGCCGGACAAGCCGATGCTCGCCGTGCTGATGGGTCGCGCCGGCCTGCCGGAAGGAAGAGCGGATCTGCGCAAGGCGGGGATCCCGGCATACATCTTCCCGGAATCGGCGGCGCGCGCGCTGGCGGGCATGTACCGCTACCGGCGGTGGCTCGAGCGGCCGACCGGCGTGGTACGCGAGTACGAAGTGAATCAGCAGGTGGTCGAGCGCATCGTCACGGCTGCCATGGAAGCCGGCGTCGATTACCTCGAGCGTGACGACGTGCTGGCGATCCTGGAGGCGTACGGCATCGCCACCCTGAAATCGGCAAACGCCGCAACGGCGGACGAAGCGGCGAGCGCAGCGCATGCGCTCGGCCTGCCCGTGGTCCTCAAGATCGACTCGCCCGATGTCGTCCACAAGACCGATGTCGGCGGCGTGATGCTCGACATCCGCTCCGAGGACGAGGTTCGCACGGGATTCAACGTCATGCTGACGCGCGTGCGCGAGCGTATGCCGGACGCACATATCGATGGCGTGATCGTCGAGAAGTTCGTGAAGGGCGGACGCGAGACGATAATCGGCATGAGCCAGGACCCGTCGTTCGGCCCGGTCCTCATGTTCGGTCTGGGCGGCATCTACGTCGAAGCGCTCAAGGACGTGGCCTTCCGCGTGCAGCCCGTCTCCGACATCGACGCGCACGAGATGGTGCGCTCCATCCGCGGCGTCAGGCTGCTGGAGGGCATGAGAGGAGAAGCGCCGTCGGACATGGCAGCGATCGAGGACGCGATTCAGCGCGTGTCGCAGCTCGTCGGTGCCAATCCGGCAATCAGCGAGATGGACATCAACCCGTTCCTCGTCCTGGAGCATGGAGGCATCGCCGTGGACGCACGCATTCGAATCAGCCGTACCGACACGGCCGACAGGCACGCCCTGCGGAAGGACACCTGATGGCCCGGCTGAAGGCGTTCTGGCTGGATGTAGTGGACAGCCTCTGGTTCGTACCGGCCGTCCTCACGCTCGCCTGCGCCGCTTCAGCCCTGCTGCTGGTCAACTACAATGACGTTCTCATCGGTGAGCTGGATCCGACCACTCGCTGGTGGGCGTTCGGCGGTTCCGCCGAGGGCGCATCCGGCGTTCTCGGCGCTATCGCCAGCAGCATTATCACGGTCACGGGCGTCGTCTTCTCTGTCACGATCGTCGCGCTTCAGCTCGCGTCCAGCCAGTTCACGCCGCGCGTACTGCGACAGTTCACGGCCGATCGAGCGAACCAGATCGTGCTCGGCGTCTTCATCGGAACGTTCACCTACACGCTGCTCGTGCAGCGAACGCTGCGCACGGCCGACGGCGGTGAAGAGTTCGTCCCCAACGTTGCGGTGACCGTCGCCGTACTGCTCGCCCTCGTCAGCATCGGCTTCCTGATCTTCTTCATCAATCATGCGGCACGGTCGATCCAGGCATCTGTCATCATCGAGTCGGTGACGGCCGACACGCTGGTGGCGCTGGACAAGGTATTTCCGGAGCGACTCGATGAGCGCGAGGAGGACGATCCGCTGGTGGACGCTGACGAGTACACGGCCGGACAGCCCGAGGAACCGTTTCTCGTTACCAGTCGCAAGGCGGGCTACATTCAGGAGCTGGACATGGCGGCGCTGCGCGAGGCGGCCGGGCAGCACCAGCTGCTCATACGCATGGACGTGGAAATCGGCAAGTACGTGCTCCCGAATGACGCGGTGATGTCCGTGTGGCCGCCGGGCGATGTGAATGACAGGACGGCCGCGGAGCTGCGCGGCGCATTGCTGCTGGGTTTTGAGCGCACGCCGCACCAGGACCTGAAGCTCGGTGTGATCGAGCTGATGGACATCGCAGTCAAGGCGCTGTCACCGAGCGTGAACGATCCCACCACGGCGCTGAACGCCATTGACCGGCTGGGTGAGATCCTGCTCGAGCTCGCGTGGCGTCGGCGCGGCGATCTGGTCGAGCTGAACGAAAGCGGGCGGCCCCTGCTGATCACGCGGCGGCCGCAGCTCGAGGATACGCTCGGAATCGCGTTCGATCAGGTGCGTCACTACGGTGCAGAGAACCCGACCGTGGCCATTGCCCTGACGCGTCTGCTCGGCCGCCTGGCCGCGACCGCTCCCGCGCAGGCCACGCCGGCATTCATCCAGGCGTTGTACGAGGTGAAGGCCACAGCCGAGGCCAGGATCACCGATGCAGTCGACCGGCGCCGTTACGACGCCGCAGCAGACGATGCGCTGCGCATAGCCGCCGGCGAGAACCGGACGCGCATCGAGGCCGGCGGCGGCTGAGCCGTTTCAGGTTTCGCGTGAACTGAGCAGGCCGTGGCTCAGCGCTTCGTCAGCGCGACTATCGAGGTCGGCGGTTCACCGCGGTCGCGCCGTATACTCGTGCACGAAATCGACCACGGCCCTGGCGACTCTCCAGTCCGTTTCGGGCAGGATGCCGTGACCGAGGTTGAAGATATGGCCCGGGCGTCCACCGACGCGGTCCAGGATGTCCCTCGTGCGGCGAAGCGCGAACTCCTCACCGGCGAGCAGTGCGCACGGATCGAGGTTGCCCTGGATGGCACGATCGTAGCCGATGATCTTCCACGCCTCGTCGATCGGCATGCGCCAGTCGATGCTCACGGCATCGCCACCGCCCTGCGCCACGAGCGCCAGCAGCGCGGGGTTGCCGTTGTAGAAGTTGATCGTCGGCACGTTCGCACTCTCCAGCCGTTCGAACAGAGTGCGCATGTGCGGCAGCACGAACTCCTCGTAGTCCTGCGGTCCGAGTGAGCCGGCCCACGAGTCGAAGATCTGCACGGCGCCGGCTCCCGCCTCGTGCTGCGCGATCGCGAATTCCGCCATGTGCGTGGCCCAGAAACCAGCCAGGCGGTTCCAGGCGGCCGTCTCGCTCCACATGAACGTCTTGATCTCGGTCAGGTCGCGCGACCGCTGGCCCATGATCAGGTAGGATGACAGGGTGAACGGCGCGCCGACGAAGCCGAGCACTGGCACATCGAGCCGCTCGACGAGCACACGGATCTGGTCCAGGTTGTAGTCGAGCTCGACGCGCGGGTCGAACGGCGTGAGACGCTCGACGTCCTCCGGCTTCATGATCGGATTGTGCACCACGGGGCCGACGCCCTTGCGCATCTCCACGTCGAAGCCGGCGCCGAAGTAGGGCGTGGACAGGTCGTTGTACAGGACCGCGGCGTCAACATCGTAGTACTCGAGCGGCATGGCCGTGATCTCGGCTGCGGCCACCGGATCCTTCAACAGGTCGAACATGCCGCGCTCCGCGCGCGTTTCGTTGTAACGCGGCAGGGAGCGTCCCGCCTGGCGCATCATCCAGACGGGTGTGCGGTCCACCGGCTCGCGACGCAGTGCGCGCAGAATACGATCGTTCATGCTCCTCCAGAATGATGCAAGCGCGCTGAAATGCCCGCCGTTGCCCGGGTGTGCAGCGCGGCCCCGGCAGGAGCGTATCTCATTGCGAGCCCGCGTGCAACACCGCGCACGCCAGAGGAGCGCGGGGCCCGCGGCCTGTAAACGGGACGCCGGGTAGTGACGTCTACGATGCAACCTCGAACGAATCGGCGATGGCGCTGGAGCAGGAGATCACCGATGAGCTGGTACGCAGCGCGCAGCGCGGCGACGCCGCGGCGCTGTCGCGGCTGCTCGGGGTCGTGCGTCCGCGTGTCTATCGCTGGGCACTCGTGCAAACGGGCTCACCCGACGAAGCCGAGGATCTCACGCAGGAGACGCTGCTCCGCGCAACGCGGGGACTGGGCGACTTTGCGTTCGCCGCCCGGTTCACGACGTGGCTTCATGCGATTGTGCGTCGCACGGCGGCAGACTGGCGGCGCACGCAGAGGCGGCGGGCCACGCTGCTGCTCGAGCACGGCGAAGCAGGTGCAGTCGCACATCAGCCGGAGGCCCGCGCGCTACTGACGGACCTGGTGGGCGACAGTCTCGGAGCATTGACGGGGAGGCAGCGCGAGGTGTTCGATCTGGTCGACCTGCAGGGCTACTCGCCCGCTGAAGCGGCCGCTGTGCTCGGCATGAATGCGACGACCGTGCGCGTCCACCTGCTGCGCGCGCGCAGACACGTACGAACGACCATTCTCGCCATGCATCCACACATAGTGGAGGACGTCACATGAAGAGTGAGCCACGCTCGTGTGCCGGGTGCCGCGAGCTGCTTCTCGAGGCGGACCCGTCAGAGCTGCGCGGCGTCGGTGAATCGCCGCTCGCCCTGCATCTGCGCCACTGCGCTCGCTGCGCGGCGGATGCAGAGCGAGTGCTGGCCGCACAACAGCGCATGGCGGACGCACTCGCGGGCCTCACCGCCAGCGCGGCTCCGCCGCATGCGCCCGGGCGAACCGAGCCGCGCGCGTGGTCCGCATCGGGTTCACGGGCTCGCACCCGCCGCAGGCTGATTCTGGGCGCAGCGCCGCTGGCCGCCGCGGCCGTGCTCATGCTCCTCCTCGTCCAGCAGCGGGATCGTGATGAGCTGCCGCTCCTGGAACCCGTTTCCGAGCAGATCGCGGTCGCGGGTGACGTGCCGGTCGTAAACGTCAGCACCGCTCATGACGTCGCAATCATGAAAACGTCGGATCCGAACATTACCGTCGTGTGGTACCTGAAACGGGAGAGATGACATGAGGCACCGGTTGCTGAAGACGGGTGCGATGCTGGGCATCGCGGCAGTGGCTGCATGCGATGGGGGGGGCACGGACACACGCACGTTCGCGCTGGAGCATATGTCGCCGCAGAGCGCGCAGTCGCTCGTGCTGCCGTACGTGCCGGCGGGGAGTGCGAGCGTGCGGGTCAGCACCAGTCCGCCTGCCCTCACGGTAGCCGCCTCCGCCGACCGGCTCGACCAGATCGAGGAGATGCTGCAGCGTCTCGACGTCGCAGCGCCCGATGTGCGTCTGCGCTTCCAGCTCATTGAGGCGGACGGCTTCACCGATGTGGATCCCGCCATCGCCGACGTCGAGGCCGTCCTGCGCGATCTGTTCCGATTCGGCGGGTATCGCCTGGCCGCGGACGCGCTGGTGGCCACTACGCCCGGCAGCGTATCGAACCAGAGACTGCTCGGCACGGGCGCCATGCCACTCACACTGGAGGTGTTCGTCGATCGGATCAGCGGAGCGGCGTCGGGCGGGTTTTCGGTCGATGTCTCCGTGCGGCTGGGGGGCCCGGACGGCGACATCCTGAAGACCCGCGTCATTGTCCCCGCGGGCCAGACGGTGGTGCTGGGCACTGCGCGGCCGTTCGAGGACCGCGGCGCGCTCATTCTGGTCGTGAGGCCCGAGATCCAGTAACATCCGGGCGACGCCGCCGCCGCTCGCGTCCCGGGCCCGGACAGGCGCGGGACGCGCGGCCAGAATGAGCCGCCCATGAATCATGTCCGCGCCACCCGGCCCGCACCACACGCCACAGCCCGATCCTGCCCCGTGCCACCGACAGCAGCCGCAGCACGGGTCCACAGTGCCGCGCGCGCAGCCGCCTCTGCCTTCGCCGCCCTGTCCCTCATGGCGGCAGCCGCGCCCGGACTCGCCGCGCAGCAGACTCCGCTGCCGCGCGGCGTCGCGGAGCTCATCGAGCGCGCACCGCACGATCGTGCGCACTGGGGCATTGCCGTCAGTGACGCCGCGACCGGAGAGACGCTCGTCGGCCACAATGCCGACCGGCTGTTCATTCCCGCATCCAACACCAAGCTGGTGGTTGCCGCGGCCGCCGCGCATTACCTGGATCCGGACTTCCGCTACACCACGACCCTCGAGAGCACGGGCGAGATCGTCGATGGCGTGCTGCGCGGTGACCTCGTCCTGCGCGGTACCGGCGACCCCACCATCTCCGGCCGTTACGCCGATGACATGCTCGATATCCCGGACGCGCTTGCCGACTCACTGCACGCGCGCGGTATCCGCCGCATCGAGGGCGCGGTCGTAGCGGACGAGTCCCACTGGGATGGCGATTACGTCCGACCGGACTGGGAGGGATACGACCTGCTGTGGTGGTATGCTGCCCCCGTGAGCGCGCTCGGGTTCAATGACAACGCCATCGACTTCACCATCGCACCCGGTTCAGCCGGGGGCCCCGCCACCATCACGTGGCGGCCGCAGACGGACTTCTTCGCGTTCGTCAATCGCACGACTACCACTCCTCCCGGCACCCGATCGACGCTCGACTTCACCCGCATTGCCGGCACCGACACCATCATCGCATACGGCAACATCGCCGCAGATGCATCCCGGCATACGGAATACTTCGCGGTGGATGATCCTGCGCGGTACGCCGGCACCGTGTTGCGCGAGGCGCTCGAGCGCGCCGGCATTGCCGTCGCGGACCGGACCGTGCGCGTCGTCCGCGGCCGGTCACCCATCATGGGGGACCGGCGCGACGTCGAGGCCGCCCGGCACACAGTTCTGGCAGCACACCGATCAGTGCCGCTCCCGCGGCTGATTGCGCCGGTACTCCAGACGAGCCAGAACTGGTTCGCGGAGCAGCTGCTCAAGACGATCGGCCGCGAGACTGCCGGCGAGGGCAGCTGGAGCAGCGGCCTCGATGCGGAGCGGCGGTTCCTCATCGACATCGTCGGTGTGGACAGCACGGCGTTCCGGCTGCGTGATGCGTCGGGCCTGTCTTCGGGCAACCTGCTCACCCCGGCCGCGCTCGTCAGGATCCTGGCGTACATGGATCGCACGCCACGGATGGCGCCCGCGCGGGCGGCGCTGCCGGTATCGGGCGGGCGCACGGGCTCCCTTCGGCTTCGGCTGGAGGACCTGGCGGGCCGTGTGGCGGGAAAGACCGGCTCGATCAACAATGTCGATTCTCTGAGCGGCTACCTCACGGCCGACAGCGGCCGCATGCTGATCTTCGCCATCGTGGCGAACAACAGCGGTCAGTCGTCCTCCTCCATGCGGCCGGTGCTCGATGACATCGTGCGTGTGCTTGCGGACACATACTGAACGGCCAGTGCACCTGGCTCGGCGCGCGTCCGTGCGGCTCTGGTTGTGCATGGTACTCGGGGTTCTCGCGTGTGGCGGCGACGATTCGCCGCGGGTCGTGCTCGGCACGACGCATACTCTGGAGGATTCGGGCGTGCTGGACGTCCTGACGCAGGCATATGACAATGAGGGCGACCGGTCCCATCGGCTGTCGGTCGTCGTGGCGGGGAGCGGCGAGATCCTGGCAATGGCCGCACGCGGCGATGTCGATGTCGTACTGTCGCACTCGCCGGCGGCCGAGGCCGCGCTGGTCGAGGCGGGCGGGGCCGTGTCGCGCCAGCCACTGATGCAGGGCGACTTCCTCATCGCGGGCCCGCCGACGGATCCGGCGGGCGCGGCATCGACGGAGTCGGCGGCCGATGCCCTGCAGCGTATTGCCGCCGCAGGTCAGCCGTTCGTCTCGCGTGGTGATGACAGCGGCACGCATCACAGGGAGCTGGCGCTGTGGCGTGAGGCCGGCGTGGTTCCCGGATGGAGCGGCTACATGGAAGCCGGCACGGGCATGGCGGACGCGCTCAGGCTGGCCTCGCAGCGCGGCGCCTACATCCTGTCCGACATCGCTACTTACGAAGTCCTGCGTCACGACCTGTCGCTCATCATCATGCGCGAGGGCGGTGACGATCTGATCAACGAGTACAGCGTGCTGATCACGACGCATGGCGGGCAGACACCGGCGGCGCGAGAGCTTGCGGCCTGGCTGACGGGGGAATCGGCGCGCCGTCTGATCGGAGCTTTCCGTGCGCCGAACAGCGACCGGCCGCTGTACCGTCTGCACGCGAACTGACGATCGTTCATGACTGATCTGCTGAACATACTCCTCGTAGAAGACAATCCCGAAGACGAGCTGCTGATCCGCGAGTACCTGCAGTCCACTGGTGCCCGCTTCGAGCTGCACGTCGCGGAACGGCTCGACGACGGTATCGAGGCGCTGGCGCGTCAGTCTTTCCATGTCGTGCTTCTCGACCTCGCCCTCCCCGACTCCACGGGCCTGAAGACGTTCGCGAGCATGCATCTGGCCGCGGGTGCCATCCCGATCGTCGTCCTGACTGCACTGGATGATGAGGACATCGGTCTTCGCGCGGTGCAGGCGGGCGCCGAGGACTACCTGGTCAAGGGGCAGATCCACGGAACACTGCTCTGGCGATCATTGCGTTACGCGGTGGAGCGGCGCCGCGCCGCGCGGCGCATCGAGTTCCAGGCGCAGCTGCTCGAGCAGGTCGGCCAGGCCGTCGTGGCCGTCGATACCGACGGTCTCATTCAATACTGGAACGCTGCCGCGACGGACCTGTTCGGCTGGACGCCCGCCGAGGTGATCGGCATGCCGCTGCGCATGATCGTACCGATCGAGGAAGGACCGGAAGGTGAGGCAGAGGCCGCGGCCCGTTCGGCGACGGATCCCTGGATCGGCGAGCTTCATGTGAGGCGCCGGGATGGCACGCGACTGCTCGTCGGCGCCACACTCAGCATGTTGCGCGACGCACGTGGCGCGGTCATCGGCAGGATCGGGATCTCGACGGATGTCACGGAGCGGCGCCGGGCGGAGACCGCTCTGCGTGAAAGCGAGCAGCGTCTGCGCCTGTTCGTCGATGTCATGCCCACCATCATGTGGACGACGGACACGCAGCTCCGCATTACATCCATCGCCGGAGCGGCGCTGAAGCATGCGGGTGGTGACGCCTCAAACGCCATCGGTGGCGACATCTCCGAATACGCCACGTCACCTGGCGCGCCGGAGAGCGCGAAGGCGCTCGAGGGTGCAGCTGTCAGCACCACCGCCGAGTGGAACGGCCGCTCATTCGACGTGCACATCGAACCGCTGCGCGACCAGGATGGCACGATCACGGGCACGATCGGGATAGCGCTCGATGTCACCGACCGGCGCCGGTCCGAGCGGGAAGCCGCACAGTACTTCGAGCTGCTGCGCACGATCGTCGAGTCCGCTCCCGTCGCAATCGTCGTCCTGGACGAGGACGGCAAGGTGTCGCTGTGGAATCGCTCCGCCGAGCGGATGTTCGGGTGGCACTCGAGTGAGGTCATGGGACGGAGCCCGCCGCATGTCCCTGCGGAGGCGCGCACGGACTTCGAGCTGAATCGGCGCCGCGTGCGATATGGCGGGAAGGCGCAGCGGATCGGCGGCAGGCGTGTGACGAAGGACGGCCGCGTCCTCGATGTGGTGGTGACAGTATCCCCGATCTACGGAGCCGACGGTCATTACCACGGCACCATGGGGATCGTCGAGGACGTGACGCAGCAACGCCTGTCGGAGGAGCGGCAGCAGCGGCTGAACGCGATCATCGAGGCATCGCCGGATTTCGTCGCGACGTTCGATGTCGAGCGTCGCACGCTGTTCGTCAACCAGGCGGGTCGCGAGATGCTCGGCCTGGAGCCCGGCATCGACGTGCGTGACACGACGATGGACCAGTTCTGCTCTGCGGACACCGTCGAGACGCTGGAACGATCGGCGCTGCCACGGGCTCTTGCGGAAGGCACGTGGTCCGGCGAGGCGGTGCTGCGCACGGTCTCGGGCGAGGAATTGCTCGCATGGCTGACGATCGTGGCGCATCGCGGCAGTGATGGCGACCTGGCGTTCATCTCGGCCGTCGGTCAGGACATCAGCCAGCGGCGCTTTCTGGAGGAACAGCTCAGGCAGTCGCAGAAGATGGAAGCGGTGGGACGACTGGCGGGCGGTGTCGCGCACGACTTCAACAACCTGCTCACGGCCATCGCAGGACACACGGAGCTGCTGCTCGAGGATCTGGGTGAGGATGCGGAGATCCGCGGTGACATTGAGGAGGTGCTGCACGCAGTGGATCGCGCTTCGGCTCTGACGCGGCAATTGCTGGCCTTCAGTCGCAGGCAGGTGCTCCAGCCGAAGTTGCTCGACGTGAACCAGGTGATCAGCGACCTCGGCAGGCTGCTGCGCCGGCTGATCGGTCCGGATGTGCGGCTCGATACCGTGCTGCACACGGAAGTCGGACGGGTTCGTGCGGATCACGGTCAGATCGAACAGGTGTTGATGAATCTGGTCGTGAATGCGCGTGACGCTCTGCCACAGGGTGGCGTCGTCGAGCTGCGGACGACGCTGGTCGAAGTGAGCGAGGACTCGGCCGAGCACCGGCAGGGCGTCAAGCCGGGCAGCTATGTCGAGATAGCGGTCACCGACAACGGCATCGGGATGAGCGCAGCGGTGGTATCGCGTATTTTCGAGCCGTTCTTCACCACGAAGGAGCAGGGCAAGGGCACCGGTCTCGGGCTGCCCACGGTGTTCGGTATCGTTTCGCAGTCCGGTGGTCATGTGCTGGTGGAGAGCGAGCCTGGCGCGGGCAGCACATTCCGTGTGCTCCTGCCGCGCGTCGATGACGCATTCGACGACGAGATGGAGGTGGTGGTCGCCAATCAGGATATCGGCGGCTCCGAAACCGTATTGCTCGTGGAGGATGAGGCGGCGGTGAGACGCCTCGGCTGTCGTATCCTGGAGCGGCGCGGATACAATGTTGTCGAGGCGGAATCCGGTGCGGCGGCTCTCCGGCTCTTCGAGCGCCTCGCTCCGGGTATTGCCGTGCTCGTGACGGACGTCGTCATGCCCGAGATGAGTGGCAGCGAGCTGGCGCGGCGCCTGCGCGCCATGAAGCCGTCACTTCCGGTTCTGTTCACGTCAGGCTATGCCGCAGACGCCATTGCGCAGAACGGCGAGCTCGGCGCGCACACCGCCTTCCTCGAGAAGCCGTTCACTCCCGACGCCCTCGCCCAGAAGGTCCGTGATCTCCTCGACGAGCGATCGGCCTGATCATGCTCTGGTTCCTGCTCCTCTTCCTGCTCGCAGTCGCCTTCGGCGTCTGGCGGAAGTTCGGCGCCATCCAGTGGATCTGGCTGCTCTTCGGCTCCGCCATCGCGCTGCTCGTGCTCTGGTTCCTCGTTCTGGCCTTTTTCATCGGCCCCGAGATGGTGAGGATGGGCCCGCCGGGTGGGGTGCAGCCGTGAGATCGCGGAGACGACGAGGAGGATCTGTGGGTTGACGCAGGGGACGGAGGAGGCGCTGGAGACCACGCCTGTCTCCAGCCTTGCCTGCTCCGTCCTCCGCGCGAAAAGAACCCGTTACTTCGCTTCGCTGTAACGCTTGCCGATCTCGTCCCAGTTCAGCGTGTTCCACCACGCCTCGAGATAGTCCGGACGGCGGTTCTGATACTTCAGGTAGTACGCGTGCTCCCAGACGTCCACGCCGAGGATCGGACGGTCACCCTTCATCAGCGGGCTGTCCTGGTTCGCCGTCGAGTACACTTCTATGCCGCTGGCGCCCGCGACGAGCCATGACCAGCCGCTGCCGAACTGACCGGCTCCGGCGGCGTTCACCTTCTGCTTGAAGTCACTGAACGAGCCGAACTTCTTCGTGATCGCATCCGCGAGCGCGCCCGTCGGCTCGCCACCGCCGTTCGGACCCATGATCTCCCAGAACATGGCGTGGTTCGCAAAACCGCCGCCATTGTTCCGTACAGCCGTGCGGATGTCTTCCGGTATGGAGTCGATGCCCCGCAGCAGCTCGTCTATCGACTTGCTCTGCAGCTCGGGATGCTTCTCGAGCGCTTCATTCAGCTTGTTCGTGTACGCTGCGTGATGCTTGTCGTGATGGATCTCCATCGTCTTCGCGTCGATATGCGGTTCCAGCGCGTTCGCCGCGTACGGCAGATCCGGCAGCTTGAACGGATATGGCATTGTCGGGTTCCCTTTCCTGACGGAGGCTCATGAAGCCGTGCTTTCCTTCATCTAGTTGCGGGAGAGCAGGGATGCAAGTGAAACGCCGCCGTGCATGAGCAGGGCGGCGCAGGTGCTGCCGGAGTATCGTCAGGCTGTCAGCGCGTCTGTCGGGCGTCCTCCGTCGCTGCACGCGCACCCCGCCCGAAGATCAGGTCCTCGATCCCGCTCAGCATCGTGTTCCCGCCGGCGCGACCATCGCCGAACAGGCCGTCCCTGGACGCATCCGCATGGTCCGACGCACTGAACAGGTTGAGCCAGCGGTCGAATCGCTCACCCAGTGCCATGATCAGGTAGAACCGGTGGCCCGGTCGCCGACCCGGAAACACGATGTCGATCGCCGCCGCACCGATCGTGAGCGGCATCAGCACCACGTCCTTCAGTCCATCCAGTACCAGCTTCACCTGAAAGATCATCAGGTCTCTAAGCAATACCGACTTCGAATGCGACATCTCGCCGTGCTCCAGCTCAGTTGATCCAGACCGCCGGATCACCCTACGGGCGGAGCACGCCAGAGTTTCGCTACCGGATGACGCGCGACTCCCCGCTGATCCACGTGCTCGGACCGAATGACGGCTGGCCGAATGGCGCCGCATCCACCGTCAGCGTCCCGTCCAGGCGATACGCGACCATGTTGCGCGTGACGATGCGCTGCGCGACATCCACCAGGCCGGGCAGGTCGGAGAAGCTGATATTCACATCGAGTGGGATGATCGTGTCCCCCGCCGCCGACAGTGGCAGCCCCAGCGGAAAATTGACCTCGCCGGCACGCGTGTCCTCGAGAAAGACGTTGCCGCGCAGAGCCGCCAGCGTCAGGCCGAACCCGTTGGGGTTCCGGACACGGGCCCAGATGCGGAGCGTGGCGCCGCCGAGCGGCCGCGAGGTGGATGGACCGACCAGCTGAAGTTGCGCCTCCCGACCCTCGGCCACGGTGAACTGCGGCGGCTGCACGATCTGGCTGAGCGTCGCGCAGCTTCCGAGTGAGACGGTGAGGGCCGAAACGAAGGCCAGGGTGCTGAACGTTCCACGTGTCATGTGTTTCTCCAGGACGGGTATCGGATGACGCCGGAGGACCGGAGTGCAACCGATGTGCCGATCCGGAAACACCTGGGTGGGCAGGAGGAAAATCAAAAACGGTCCAGGCCGGCCGCACAGCTCGGGACAGGAGGATTGATTCGGGGGCGGGAGGAGGCCATAGTAGGGGTGCGGATTGGATACAACGACGTCGGGTCACGCCCCTGGGGTTGCGCAATTGAGGTGGGATTCACCCCAGGGACGTGCCCGACGCGTTTCTTACTGCCGGTTGCCTGTCGAAGTTCCGCAGCTCATCCCGAAAACCGAACCGTTCGTCCCTCCACCCCCGAAAATCAGGATCCAGCGATCTATGCGCGCAGTGCGCGGGTCATGGCGGTGAAGCGCGCTGCATTCAGGCAGTCGCGACCATGCTCATGTGTATAGACGCGGCAGCCGCAGAAAAAGTTGCACGCGGGGTTCAGGTGGCATGACCTCTGCCGCTACCGGCGTCGGGTTGGCGGACGACACGGGCGCGGAGTGGCAACGTGAAAGCGGAATCAGGACAGACGACGTCGTTATGGCACGCGACGGTGGGCGAATTGAAGCGTTCGCCGCTGCGGGGTGACGCGCGAGCTGACGTGTGCGTGGTGGGTGCGGGCATCGCGGGGATGATGACGGCGTATCTGCTCACGAAGGCGGGCAAGCGGGTGATCGTGCTGGATGATGGGCTGATCGGCGGTGGTGAGACCGGCCGGACGACGGGGCATCTGTCCGATGCACTGGATGACCGTTACACCGAGCTGGAGCGTCTGCACGGCGCCGACGGTGCGCGGCTGGCGGCATCGAGTCATCGGGCTGCGATCCAGCGGATAGCGGAGATCGTGCAGGAGGAGTCGATCGCGTGTGACTTCGCGTGGGTGGATGGCTACCTGTTCCCGTCGCAGGAGACGGATGCGAACGGTCTCTGGAACGAGATGGAGGCAGCGCGCCGGGCAGGAGTGGCGGTCGAGATGGCGGAGGACCCGCCGTACGACCCATTCGGCACGGGCGCATGCCTGCGCTTTCTGCGACAGGGGCGTGTGCATTCGCTGAAGCTCCTGGAGGGCCTCGCGCGCGCCATCGAGCGGGATGGCGGCCGCATTCACACGGGGACGCATGTCAAGGCAGTGCACGGCGGTGCGCCGGTACGCATCGAGACCGATTCGGAGGAGACCGTCCTCGCCAGCGCGTGTGTCGTCGCGACGAACTCGCCCATCACGGACTACGTGGTGACGCACACCAAGCAGGCGCCGTATCGCACATTTGCCATTGCGGCACGCGTGCCGAAGGGCGCAGTGCCCGACGCGCTGTACTGGGACGATGCGGATCCCTACATCTACATCCGCGTGCAGCCCGGCGAGTCGAACGACTGGGTGATCGTGGGCGGTGAGGATTACAAGACGGGTCAGAAGGATGACGACGCGGACCGGCTCGATCGCCTGGTCGCGTGGACCCGCGAGCGTTTTGCCGCCGTCGAATCGATCGATCACCGCTGGTCCGGGCAGGTCATGGAGACATCCGACGGTCTCGCCTTCATCGGCCCCAATCCCGATGGTGCGGAGAACGTGTATATCGTGACGGGTGATTCAGGCCATGGCATGACGCATGGCACCGTGGGCGGCATGCTGCTGACCGACATGATCCTCGGTCGTACCAACGAGTGGGCCGCGCTCTACGACCCGAAGCGTGTCCGCGTCGGCGCTGCGCCCGATCTGGCGCGTGAGAACCTGAACGTTGCAGCACAGTACGCGGCGTGGCTGATGCCGGGCGATGCGCCCACGGAAGACGATGTGCCGCGTGGCAGTGGCCGCGTGATCCGGCATGGTGCGCGCATGATCGCCGTCTATCGCGACGAAGCCGGTGAGCTGCACCCGCGCAACGCGGCGTGCACGCACCTGAAGTGCATTGTCAACTGGAACGACCTCGAGAAGTCGTGGGACTGCCCGTGCCACGGCTCGCGATTCGCGCCCACCGGCGAGGTGCTGAACGGTCCGGCGTCCGCGCCGCTCGAAGCGATCGAGTAGGCGATGAAGGGCGGGTACCGGCCCCACGGTGCCCGCCCTGTCCTGCCGCTCGTCCCTCTCATAGAATGCTGCGTTCACCGCTGACGGCTCCAACCGAACAGAAACATGAACTTCGATAGCACTCCTGCGTTTCCGAGGGGGTTCCGCTGCGCGAGCCGCAACTGCGGCATCAAGAAGAGCGGCCGCGACCTCTCTCTGTTCGTGTCGGACGTCGATGCCGCGGCCGCGGCCATCTTCACGCGCAATCAGTTCCCGGGCGCGCCCGTCATCCTCGGGCGTGAGACCATCCGCGGCGGCGTGCTGCGGGCGATCGTGGTGAACAGCCGGGTGAGCAACGTGGCGACGGGGGAGGAAGGGATCGCGAATGCGCGGCGCATGGCAGCGGCCGCGGCAGCCGAGGTCGGAACCAGCGCGGCGCACGTGCTGGTCAGCTCGACGGGCGTCATCGGCGTTCCGCTTCCGATAGACCTGATCGAGGCAGGTGTACGCGGGATGGCGGCCGACCTGGTAGCGGACCCGCTGGTGGGCGCCGAAGGCATCATGACGACGGACACTCACCCGAAGGCTATCTCGACGCGCGTCGGCGATGCCACCATCACGATCATCGCGAAGGGATCCGGCATGATCGAGCCGGACATGGCGACCATGCTCGCATATGTCTTCACGGACGCCCGGATCAGTGCGCCGTCGCTGGACCGGATGCTACGCGATGCGGCGTACGTCTCGTTCAACATGCTGTCGGTCGATACCGATACCAGCACATCGGACACGTGCGTCATCATGGCCAACGGCCTGGCCGGCCCGGTCGATGAGGCGGCGTTCGGCGACGCGCTCCAGGCGGCGTGCATCCGCATGACGGAGATCCTCGCGCGCGATGGTGAAGGCGCGACCAAGCTGCTGCGCGTCAGCGTGCGCGGCGCTGCCACCATCGATGAGGCCCGCCGCGTCGCCAAGTCACTCGTCAACTCACCTCTCATCAAGACGATGGCACACGGCGCCGATCCCAATGTCGGCCGCATCCTCATGGCAATCGGAAAGTGCTTCGATGTCAGGATCGCAAACGACAGCGTCCTCGCCTCGATCAACGGCATACCTGTCGTCGAGAACGGCATGCGCGCCGGCTTCGAGGACGCGCACGTGCGCGAAACGCTCACCGCCGAAGTGGTGGACCTGGAAGTGGACCTCGGCGCAGGCACGGCCGAGGCGGTTGCCTACGGCTGCGATCTGACGGCCGGCTACGTCGAGGAGAACGCCGCGTACTACTCGAGCTGAGGTACGGGCACGGCAGGCTGCATGGACAAGGAACTGCAACGGATTCAACCGCGGAGAAAACCATGAGGTGCGGAGGGCGCGGAGGAGGACGAATCGGACCCGGTCACAGCATCCGTTCATCGTTCTCCGCGCCCTCCGTACCTCCGCGCCCTCCGCGATTGAATCCGTTCGTCTGCTTTGATAAGCGGCTTCGTCCTGTACGCGCCGCCCCGGCCCCTACCTGATCCCTGCCCGCGGCATCGGCGCCGACTCCTGCCAGTAGAACTCCGGCGCCGCTCGCTCCCGCGGATAGATCTCGGCGAGCGTGTCGGCGTTGTAGAGCCGGCCGTTCTTCATCACCATGCGGACGGTGTTGGAGTTGCGGATGTTCTCGAGCGGGTTCGCGTCGAGCACCACCAGGTCCGCGAGCTTGCCCGGCTCGATGGAGCCAAGGTCGGTGCCGAGGCCGATGGCCTGGGCGCCGAAGATGGTGGCCGCGCGGAGTGCGTCGTGTGTGGGGAGCCCACCGGACTGCATGGCCCACAGCTCCCAGTGGTAGCCAAGACCCTGGAGCTGGCCGTGGCTGCCGACACCGACCTTGCCGCCGGCCGCGACGAGGTCCGCAACCGTTTCGCCGATCTTCGTGAACACGTGCTCATCCTCGTGGAACCAGCCGGCGCCGCGGCGGCGTCCCTTCGAGGCGATCTCGTCGTAGGGTGTGAAGCGCGCGAGCTTCTCGTTGTGAATGACGTTCTCGGTTGCGTAGAAATAGTTCTCCGCCCACGGACCGCCGTACGCGACGAGGATGGTGGGCGTGTAGACGATGTCCGACTCGGCGAACAGCCGGATCATGTCGCTGTGCAGGGGGAACGCGGGCCAGGAGTGTTCGTGGCCGGAATAGCCGTCGATGGCCTCCGTGAGACCCATCTCGATGTCGAGCGAGCCCTCGGTCGTCGGCATGAGACGGAGCTCGCGTGCGGCCTGGATGATCCACTGCCGCTGCTCGCGGTTGCCGGCGACGTACTGCTTGATCGTCTTCGTGTCATAGTACTCCGCGTACCGCCGCATCACACGGCGTGCATGCTCGAGATCCTCGATGCGCTCGGAGCTGAACACGCCCGGTCCGGTCGAATAGATGCGCGGCCCGAGGACGTCGCCCTTCTTCACCATGTCCTCGTACGACAGCACGTCGGTCGTGCCTGTCTGGGGATCACGCGTGGTGGTGACGCCGTAGGCGAGGTTGGCGGCGTAGGCCCAGTGCTCCTCGCGGTGCACGCCGCGCGCCCGCAGATGTGCGTGCGTATCGACGAAGCCCGGCACGATGGTGCGGCCGGCCACATCGATGATGCGCGCGTCAGCGGGCACGTC